>DATNQK010000269.1:0-13096 GCA_036704065.1 Stenomitos sp. | reverse complement strand
TTACGCAAGCGCCAGGAAGGCAAAATCACCGTTCCAGAAGGGGTAAGGCGTGCCGAGCAAGTCGCAGAGCAGTCTGCCAAAATCGCCTTAGCAAAAGCCACAGAGCCACCTGCATGGCTACAACGGCTGCTTGATCAACCCAGTGTAGCGGAAGTCCTGATTTCGGCAGGTGTCTTTACAGGACTGGGCACCTTTGCTGTTTTGAACCCCACCCCCGATTCCCTGGCCTTTCTGCTAGCCTTAGGCGTTGGATTTTCCATGTACTGGCTCAACCGTAAAGAACAACGGCTGGGGCGCGCTTTCTTAATCACCTTGAGCGTTTTAGGCATCGGCTTCGTTTTAACCAGCCTCCTATTTCAAAGTGTCTCTGCCGTTGCAGGATTAAACCAAGTAACCGTCACCACCCTGGCTATTCTGGCGCTGTTTTGGCTGGCAAGCTCTTTTCTGCGCTGAACAACAAACGGCCCTCTCGCGTTGTGAAGATGGGTTGAGATGGTTTAAGGTTGGCTGGTACCCTGACGCAGACCTAAGAGACTATACCAATTGAGAAAAATACGTGCCACTTGGTAGGCTGCATCGGGTTGGCCCCGCTGGATGAGCCAGTTCATCAGGGGACGCAAAGAATGTTCATTCAAGCGGCCACCCAGCGACAAGGCGCCCCATAAACACCAATGCAATTGAGTGTTTTGAATCATGATACGCACGGCCCAAGTCGGGTGTTTGCGGTAAAACAGCGTACCCATTTTGCCCCGCTCAAATTCTTTTTCAATTAATGAGGGAAGTTGACTCAGCTCAAAAGCTGGATGCCAATGATAGCCAACAGCAGCCGGTGCCTTGACCAACTTCAAGCCCAATTGTTTGAGACGCACCCCTAGCTCTAGATCTTCCCACCCATACAGCCAAAATTGAGGGTCAAATAAGCCCGCCTCAAGCAGCCAATGTCGAGAAATCATTACATTACCCGTGGCAAAATATGCGGCCGAGAAGTCTGTAACTTTATAAGGTTCGGCAGTCGGTGCATCGAAATTTGAGGTATTGATAACACGACCGTAGGTAAACACCCGCTCATGTTGAAAGCGTTGACAAGCCTGTTGCCATGCTTGCCAATGCGCTTCTAAAAAGGTTGGGGTCACGACCAAATCGCTATCGATAAACACAATCAGATCGGCTTGGGATTGTGTCACACCAAGGTTTCGAGCAGCAGCTGGACCCAAGTGGTTTTGGGTATACCAACGCAATTGCGGCATTTGCTGCGCCTGTGCTGCAAGCCAAGCAACCGTTTCATCTGTAGAACCATCGTCTACCACAATAATGTCGTAACAAGGGTCTTGAAGCGTTTGCTGGGCTAAAGCTTGAAGGCATTTGGCCAGAATAGGCAAACGATTGTAAGTGGGAATAACGATGCTAATCAACACGTGGTTCGGACTGCCAAACATGAGGTGAACAATGGCCTTTTCCATTATTGACGGTTGTTGTCAGCTTCGGTTCGCGGGTTATAAAAAAGAAGTCGGGACATGGGTATTCCCGAAACAGCAACCTCGTTGATAATAGGGAACGCAGTTGTTGTTTGCGGAAAAGACCTATGGGACGTGCCAAAAAGGTTGTTTTAGCCTATTCGGGAGGAGTTGACACTTCGGTTTGCATTCCCTACCTGAAGCAAGAGTGGGGTGTGGAATCGGTCATTACATTGGCTGCGGATTTAGGTCAAGGCGATGAATTAGGTCCAATTCAAAAAAAAGCGCTGGATGCTGGGGCAGAGGAATCGCTGGTTGCAGATGCCACGGAACGGTTTATTAAGGACTATGCGTTTCCCAGTATTCAGGCCAATGCGCTCTACGAAAATCGCTACCCCCTCTCAACTGCTCTGGCGCGTCCGTTGATTGCGGAACTCTTGGTTGAAGCCGCTGAACAGCATGGTGCTGATGCGGTTGCCCACGGCTGCACAGGCAAAGGCAATGACCAAGTACGCTTCGATGTGTCTATTGCTGCACTCAACCCTAATTTGAAGGTGTTGGCACCCGCTCGGGAATGGGGCATGAGCCGCGAGGAAACGATCGCCTACGGAGAACGCTTTGGCATTCCGTCGCCGGTTAAAAAATCGTCTCCTTATAGTATTGATACAAACCTCCTAGGTCGCAGTATTGAAGCAGGGCCTTTAGAGGATCCGTGGTACGAAGCCCAAGAAGAAGTGTTTGCCCTCACAACGGCGATCGCCAATACTCCCAATGAACCGGCCTATGTCGAAATTGGCTTTGAGAAAGGCATCCCTCACACCTTAGATGGTGTAGCGCTGGAACCCGTTGAATTGGTGCGTCGCTTAAACCAAATCGCAGGCCAACATGGCGTGGGCAGAATCGACATGATCGAAAACCGACTCGTGGGCATTAAATCTCGTGAAATCTATGAAGCACCAGCCCTCCTCGTTCTGATTGCGGCGCACCGAGACTTAGAAAGCCTCACCTTGACAGCGGATGTCACCCGCTACAAACGCGGCATTGAAGAAACCTATAGCCAACTCATCTACAACGGCCTATGGTATAGCCCCCTCAAACAAGCCCTAGACAGCTTTATTCAACAAACTCAACAACGGGTATCCGGTGTTGTCAAAATGAAGCTGTTTAAAGGAGTAGCGGCTCCAGTGGGACGACAATCTCCTTACTCGTTGTATACGCCTGACTTGGCAACCTACGGCAGCGAAGATACCTTCGACCACAAAGCAGCTGAAGGGTTCATCTATGTTTGGGGATTACCGACACGAGTGTGGTCACAAAAACTGCGTGAGCAATCGTAGCTAAAACCTTTTTGTAAAAGCTTTGCGCTGCAAAGCTTTTACAAAAAGCTAAACTTGTCATAATTCCTGGGAGAGTCCTTAGGAAACTCAAAGACATGATTGCAGAATATGGCTAAACGCCAAACCCCACCACTTTTAGACAGTATTGGCTTTAATACTTGGAGCCAAAGGCTATTCTCTGCCATGTTATTGGGTGGGCAGGTCTTAGTCCATCTGCTGCGAGGCAAAATTCACCGCCGCAATACCTTAGAGCAGATGTCCATCGTTGGGCCTGACTCTTTGTTAGTTGCATTGCTCACCGCCACCTTTGTCGGGATGGTGTTTACTATTCAGGTGGCCCGCGAATTCATTACATTTGGGCTAGGGAATACGGTGGGAGGTGTACTGGCGTTAGCACTCACCCGCGAACTAGGGCCTGTTTTAACCGCCGTCATTCTCACCGGTCGAGTCTGTTCTGCCTTTGCTGCCGAAATTGGGACGATGCGCGTTACGGAACAAATCGATGCGCTGCAAATGCTCAATACCGATCCCATTGACTATTTGGTGATCCCGCGCCTGATTGCCTGCTGCGTCATGCTCCCTGTTATTACTATTTTTTCGCTCATTGCTGGTCTAGGGGGCGGAATGGGGGTTGCAGCCAGCTTATATGGCATTTCAACGGGGGTATTTCTAGACTCTGTGCAGTCGTTTTTGGCACTGTGGGATATCTGGAGCGCATTACTCAAAGCCATGATCTTTGGTGCAATTATTGCTGTGGTTGGGTCGAGTTGGGGGTTAACCACCACAGGTGGAGCCAAGGGGGTTGGCCAATCAACCACTGCCGCGGTCGTGACCACATTGCTGTTAATCTTTATCAGCAATTTTTTCTTATCGTGGGTGATGTTTCATGGCATGGGCGGTTCTGCCGTACAAAAAATCTAACCCTTGCGTAAAGCCTGCAACACTTGCATGGGGCTGGCTCAAGGGTTCTATTTCTGCACTAAAGATCGCGATAGACTCGGCAGAGAGGCTCCCTTTAAAATAAAAGGGCTATGTCTAGAGTAAGTTCATGACCTTTTCTTCATCGCTCGATCAAGGCGTTGTCCTTCAGCCTAGCTATCAACTACCTGCTGTGCTGGTCGTGCTAACAGTGCCCCTGTTTTTTGTATCGGTTTGGCTGGGCTTACCGATTTTACTGTTTGCCTTTTTCCTGGGCATTCAAGCTGCAACACTGCGGCTGCATTTTACGAGTACTGCCCTAGACATCTATCGAGGAACCACACGAATTCGGACCTTTCCTTACCAAGACTGGTATCATTGGGAAATTTATTGGACTGCGGTGCCTATCTTGCTGTATTTTCGCGAAGTGCGCAATTTTCACTTCCTCCCGGTTCTATTTGACCCCACTGCATTGAGGCAGTGTCTTGCGACCTACTGTCCGCGTCAGACGGATGGTTCTGCTTAAGATTTTTCTGGTGCGTCATTTAGCGGTAAATATATAAATTTCATGGAATCGTCGAGCATCTCCCCTCTCCAAACTGAAGCTGAAGCCTTAAAGAGCGAAATTTTAGAGCTTAAACAGCAAAAAGTACAACTGTTAGCACAGCAGCTTCAGCAAACTCAAGACAAGCTCAACCAGCTCCTGAATGAGGATATTCGACAATTAGAAGATCGCAAAAAGAGTCTCCAAATTACGGTTGAGCAATTAGAACGGCGTCAAGAGCGCATTCAATCGGAAATGCGTAAGACGTTTGCCGGAGCTTCTCAAGAGGTTGCGGTGCGGGTGCAAGGGTTTAAGGATTACCTTGTCACAAGCTTGCAGGATGTTGCGTTGGCCGCTGAGCAGTTAGAGTTAATGCCCAAAGCTGAGGTCGCGTCAGCTCCCGTAGAACAGAAACCCAGTACAACCAGCAGCAGTTCTGCACCAGAGCCACAAACCGCTCCACTCCCTGCTGCCCAACCTCGATTTGCGAGCCAAAGCTTTCAAGAAGAAACGCGGCAGATTCGTCGCTTAATTGAGCAATATCGCACCAGCCCTAATTACTATGGTCCGCCTTGGCAGTTGCGCCGTACGTTTGAGCCGCTTCATGCAGAACGCGTTTCGAAGTGGTTTTTTAGTCTAGGTGGCAGAGGTGCCGTTCGTAGTGCCGGAACTCGACTACAAAATATTTTGGTTGCTTCGGCAGTCATTTCGATTTTGAACGATTTATATGGGGAGCGTCTGTTTCCTTTAATTTTGGCTAATTCGCCGGAACGTTTAGGAGATTGGCGGCGCGGTTTGCAAGATTGTCTCGGCATTGACCGGGCTGAATTTGGGCCTGATCGCGGGATTGCATTATTTGAGTCGCCTGAAGCATTGGCGCAAAAGGCTGATCGGTTGGTTAAAGACAACGATTTACCCCTTATTTTGCTAGACGACTCTGAGGACACAGTGAGTCTGTCGGTGTTGCAGTTTCCGCTATGGCTAGCGTTTGTACCCGATCCTCAACTACGACGCGATCGCCAACAAGTGGATTGGTTTGAATAACAAGTGGCAAGCGTTAAGGATGTAGCCAGTAGATTTGGGGCTCTCTTTTTGGATCCATCACTGCTTGGCACCCCTTAACCTTGCAAGCCAGCACTGCAAAAAATATTAATACTCTGACATATCCTTCTTGTGAAAGATGGCATGGTTCCCTCGTTTCCCTATGCTAGGAGACGAGCGGCTTGCTATTTGAGCGCCGATTCTGCTTCTGGCCCTTCACCTTCCACTGAGGATGAGTGCAGTCGTATGTATTCCTTTGTCAAAGAGACAGTTCCTGTCAATTGGTCAAATACAAAACTGCAAATCCTATTGCTAGAGGACGACCCCACCGATAGCGAACTGATTGAGGTGACATTAAGAAATGGCGGAATCGAAGGTAATTTAATTTTTGCTAGGGATCAAGAAAGCTTCTTAGAACAATTAAATACGTCCCTTCCCGATTTAATTTTATCTGATTACACGCTTCCTAAATTTAATGGAATTGCAGCGCTGGAACTAGCAAAAGCAACTTGTCCAAGCGTTCCGTTTATTCTTGTGTCTGGCGTCTTGGGCGAAGAAAAAGCCATTAGCGCCCTCAAGCAAGGTGCAACCGACTATGTGCTAAAGCATCGGTTAGAGCGCTTAGTTCCAGCAGTGCAACGTGCCCTGCGAGAAAGCCAAGAACGGCAAGAACGGCAGAAGCTCACGAAGGCCTTACACCAAACTGATAATCTCCTGAGGGCCATCATTGATGCCTCGCCCCTTGGCATTATCATGCTCAGTCGCGAGCAACGCATCATTACCTGGAATGCAACCGCCGAACAGCTCTATGGCTGGCCTGCCACAACAGTGGTTGATGGCCCTTTTTCAGTTATGTTTCCAGCAGGCAACCGCGACAATTTTAATGCGTGCTTTACACAAGCACTTCAAGGCCATCGCATTTGCAACCGCGAGGTTCAACACGTTAAGCAAGACGGAACTTTGATGGATGTTAGTTTGTCGCTTGCGCCCCTATACGACGCAGACGATAGCGTATATGGCGTAGTGATCACAGCGGTTGATATTACAGCACGCAAACAAATTGAAGCGCAACGGATCAGGTTACTGGAACAAGAAAAAGCGGCACGGGTTGCGGCTGAAACAACCAATCGCATCAAGGATGAATTTTTGGGGGTACTTTCCCATGAATTACGCACACCTTTAAGTGCGATCATCGGCTGGATCAAGCTCATCCAGAAGAAGAATCTTAGCGGTATGATGTTGCAATGCGCCCTCGACACCATTGAGCGTAACGCCAGTACTCAAACGCAACTGATTGAAGACTTGCTCGATATCTCTCATATGATTCGAGGCCAAGTGAGCCTACAAATTCAACCAACCGATGTGACAGCCCTGCTTCAGACGGTTGTAGATAGTCTCCGACCCGCTGCCGCTGCCAAATCGCTCCAAATTCAAGTGGATTTGGCACCCTCGATACAACACATTTTGGCTGATCCCAATCGGCTTCAGCAGGTATTTTGGAACTTACTCTCCAACGCCATCAAGTTCACCAATGCCTCTGGAAAGATATCGGTGACCTGCCACAAAGTCCAGTCCTATTTGAACATTCAAGTCAGCGACTCAGGCATTGGCATTGCACCTGAATTCCTGCCCTATGTATTTGAGTGTTTTCGCCAAGCAGATGGCTCAACGACGCGATCGCAGAGTGGTTTAGGTCTAGGATTAGCCATTACACGGCATCTCGTTGAATTACATGGAGGAACCATCCAAGCGGAAAGTCGGGGCTTAGGATCGGGGTCTACGTTCACCGTCTTGCTCCCCATGTGTATGCCCCAAGCAGAGCCTGAACTGACTCCTCCGTGCACTGAGACTGAGTTGGATTTGC
This sequence comes from Stenomitos sp., assembly GCA_036704065.1. Taxonomy (GTDB): domain Bacteria; phylum Cyanobacteriota; class Cyanobacteriia; order Thermosynechococcales; family Thermosynechococcaceae; genus JAAURS01. The sequence goes on along the minus strand of DATNQK010000269.1, from coordinate 5,938 downwards.
AAGGCATTAAGGCAATCATCGTGGATGATGATCGTGATGACCGCGAATTAATGACCTTCGCCCTAGAACAAGAAGGAGCGGAAGTTCAGAGTACCGCCAATGCGACAGATGCATTAGCACTGCTACAACATTTCTCCCCCGATGTTCTGATCAGTGATATTGGGATGCCGGATACGGACGGCTATGCTTTTTTGCAAACCCTACGCACCCATCCTAACCGTCAATGGCACGATATCCCCGCGATCGCATTAACGGCTTATACCAGGGGAGAAGATCGAGAACGCGCCCTAGCTGTAGGGTTTCAAGCGCATCTAACGAAACCCTGCGACCCCTTAGAAGTGGTGACGCTGGTTCATCAACTTTCGCACAGGAATCGGTAACAAACCATCGTTGCGCGCAAGGGTGGAAGGTTGAAGTTGCTTTCTAGGATGGGTAACGTTTAGGGCGACGGCTCTCGGTTTAGAGTTGGCGAGAAGTTGAAGGGTAGATGAACTGTAAACGTTGCTCCTTGGCCTTCTCCATCGCTCGCTGCCTTGATGGAACCGTTGTGTAATTCCACCAAGTGACGGGTGATCGCCAATCCCACGCCAAACTCGCCCGGAAGCCGACAACTCGGTGACCTAGCCTGGATAAAGCGATCAAAAATGTAGGGCAGAAGATCGGCAGGAATGCCAACTCCTGTATCGCGGATGGTAATTCTAGCTTCGCAGTTGACATACTCAAGCTGAAAGTGAATTTGGCCACCTTCTGGCGTGAATTTGATGGCGTTATCGAGCAAGTTTTCTAGGATCTGACGCAGGCGATCGCCATCGGCAAAAATATCACTGAGTAGGTCATCTGCCATTGTCACAACAAGTTGAATGTTCTTGGCATCGGCTTTATCAGAGCAGGTTGCCAGAACATCTTGGACCAGGGCTTGGAGATCAACAACTTGGCACTTCAACTGTAATTTTTGCGAAAGAATGTTAAAGACATCCAGCAAATCCTTCACAAGCTTGAATTCAATCAAGGCATTGCGTTCAATTGAGACCAACCCCTGAGTCAACCTTGCAGCCTTTAAGGGTTGCCGCTGGAGTAAACGTGCCCAACCTAAAATCAAAGTCAGTGTGGCCTGTAGTTCATAAATGACATTGGTTAGTAATTCGTCTTTGAAGCCACTCATTGATTGCGCTTGGCGGAGCTGGGATGGACGAAGTTGGGTTTCCACTCGCGCTTGTAATTCACGGGCAGAGAAAGGGTCGCGTAAGTAGTCATCTGCTTCTAATTCCAAGTTCGCCTCTACTTCTTCGCTCTGTGCTTGGGCTGCAAGCAAAATAACTGGAATGTTTGCAGTCGTTGGGTCAGCTCGCAGGGTATTGAGCAGTTGCAGACCATCTATTTCTGGGGTGCGCACATCGGCCAAAACCAGATCGGGCAGTTGTTGCTGCAATTTCTCTAGGGCGATCGCACCTGTGGTTGCAGTCTCCACTTGCCAACGTTCACTGAGTACCCATTTCATATAATTGCGCATTTCCACATCGGCTTGAACCAGCAAAATGCGACTCTGCATAAACAAAGCATCTGATGAGTCAGTTGCTGTGGTAGCGTCTGTACCCTGCCCACTCTTACTGCCTTCTCTATTTGTAGCCACGTCGTCTAGCCAACTCAATGCTTCTTCAACATAGGATGCTGCTTCCCTTGCCGTTGAAGCTGAAGCGCGAGTGACACCCATCTTCTCGGGGGGTAGATGGGCACATCCAGTGGGAATCGACACACTAAAACAACTACCTTCCCCTACCGTACTGCGAACGGCAACGGATCCTCCGTGCAGTGTGACCCATTCCTGCACCAACGATAATCCAATCCCCAAGCCTTCCAGGGTGCGCCCCCTCGCACCTTTGACCTGATAAAATCGCTCGAATAAATGGGGGATTTCTGCGGCTGCAATACCAATGCCTGTGTCTTCTACAGTTAGCTCAATGCGATCATCAATGTGGCGTAAGCGAACTGTAATTTGACCTGCGAAGGTGAATTTAAGGGCATTAGACAGTAAGTTGAGTACAATTTGCACCCACAGGTTGCGATCAATATAAATGGGCTCAGACAAAGGGGAACAATCTACAACCAAGCGCAACTGGGCTTGCTCCACCACAGGACGGAAGGCCTCGGCCAACTCTACCGTAGCGGTTGCCAAATCGATGGGTTCATACACCACCGCAACACGGCGATCGCTCTCTAGGCAGGTACTATCCCAAAGCATATCGAGCAGCTTGAGCACTCGCAATCCATTGTGCTGCACGGCTTCCATCCGCTGTCGGTGCTGGGGCGGCAGGGGATAATCTTGATCCATCAAAGCTTCTTCGGCCCCACCCAACATCAGGGTCAGGGGATTGCGTAAGACATGGCTGATATCACTGCAAAAGATCTTGCGGGTGCGATCTAATTCTGCCAGTGCCTCAGCACGTTTTTGTTCTTCTTCATAGGCATGGGCCTTTGCCAGTGCTGCAATGAGGCATTGTCCAAGAGACAGATAAAACCCTTGGTAAGGCTCATCTAATGCCCGTCGAGGGCTCACTCCCGCAATCAATATACCCCAAGGATGGGTGAACCCTGGCAAGGAAATTGGGATCACGATGCTGGTTTGAGGAGATTCCGAGGCAGGTTCCCACTCCAACGCGTCCCATTGTTGGGATTGGTTATCAATACGCTGGAGTTGACCTGAAGGTTGTTGCATCGCTTCAGCCAAACCCCAAGGGGCTGACGATGCTGCTAAATCAACGTGCGTTGGACAAGTTGCACTGTCCCTTTCCAATCCTATGCCACTGATCAAGTGGGCTTGGTTTTGCTCCGGGTCGAACTGATAGAACAACACAAAAGGGAGATCCAGCGCGTGAGCAGCAAGGGCTTCCACACTTAAATGGCAAGCGGATTGGATCGTCCTTGCCTCAGCCGTAGATTCAGCCAAGTCGCGCAGCACGTTAAGCCGTCGCTCGGCCAGGGTTTGTTGTGTCGTCTCTGTCACGGGGTGAAATAATCCACCCACTCTACCCCTTTCATCGCGGATCGGACTAAAGGCAAAGGTAAAAAAGGCTTCTTCCAAATAGCCGTTACGAGTCAGGAACATGCGTTGGTTTTCTAGGAAAACACTTTCTCCTGCACTTGCACGTTCAAAGGGATCACCCAACTCATCCCAAGCCGAAGACCAGAACTCTTTAAAGTCTTGCCCTAAACTTTGGGGGTGCTTATCCCCACAAATAGGCCAATAGCCATCGTTATAAAGTTGCGTTCGCTCAGGGCCCCAAATGAGATTGATGGGGAAGTTGGAACTCAGACACAGGCTCAGCGCTGTCCGCAAACTTTGGGGCCAGTGCTCTATAGCACCCAGTGGACTTTTGGACCAATCCTTTGCAGCAATGAGCTGACCCATTTTACTGCTACCAACCAGCCAGTCAGTCGCTTCAGATGCTGTATTCTCATTCATCCCCCCAATTCCTCTCATGCCTTAAAGTGCATCCTAGCCTTTAATAACCGTCCTATAATCCTGCCGTCAGGTTTAGGCTTTCCAACGTTAGTGTCAACGAGAGGTGTGTTGAGCTAATCCTCTCACCATTTCAATCCACGCTTCAGGTTGAGCGAGTTTGTGCAAATGTGCCTCAAAGCCAGCGTCTAAAGACTGTTGCCGATCCCAGTCCAGATAAGCGGTGATGGCAGCCGCAGCCAGATGTCCTCCTTGCTCGGCTTCTAGGGCCCGAATTTGCCGAATCAGACTATATCCATCATCACCTGGCATCCGAATATCGATAAGCAAAACATCTGGACGAAATCGCTCTAGCTCTTCTAACGCTTCGGCGGCACTCGCGACAGCGCTTACTTCAATGCCAGAGCCGCTTAAAACCGCGATCGCAAATTCGCGATCATCGGCTGTGTCATCAACGACGAGGACTCGTAAGCCCGTTAAAACTTGTAGAAATTGCGACATAGACTTCCTGATGCTGCAATCAGTTGCAAATGTTGCTGTCAATGGGGAGGGGCGATCGCAACCTGATCCTGAGATAGACTCAGGTTGTACACATCAACACTCAATGTTGTCACTTGTTCATCAGGGTCACGGTTGAGGGCCACATGCAACTCAACCGCCACGGGTTCACCCTCGTGAGGACACAGGTGCATCAACCAAACCTGGTTGTCACTGCCTTGAGAACAGTGATTCAGATGGGTTTCCCAAACCGTGCGATCACCCGCTGCCACAAATTCGGCGATCGCCTTACCCACAAGATAACCTTCAGATACCTTAAGCAAAGAAGCCATCGCCCGATTGACTTCCAAGATCACGCCACTGACATCAGCGATAAAGGAGGGAAGGGGAGAAGATCGAAATAAGTTTTGATAGTGCTGCTTCTGTGCCTCCACACCCTCAAAGGTGTTCAACTGCGCTTGAATCTGTTGATAGTTTTCCTGCAAATCCTGAATTGCCGTGTTGACTTCCTGCCACATCACAGAATTCTCAGCTTGCAGTACCGTGAGTTGCTGGTGGATGACTTGAAAAAGATTTTGAATTTTCTCGTCGCTCATACCAAAATACTACTGAGTTACATGGCTGATCTACCGATCTATTGATATTCCTCTAAACCTCTGCACCAAGAACCGACTTTTCTTGTAACAATACAAAAGGGCTTTAGCAAGGAATTTCTCTCGCGTATATTCAACCCCAAAAAGCTCAGCAGATCAGGAAAAGCTTCAAAAACCGGGCCATCAACAGAGTTGCGACAGAACCCTTTCTCCTCCAGAATCCGTGGAAGAATTTCGCATCAGGCAAGGATTGGCAAGATCGGAGAACCTCTAAACCTCCCAATGTCATAGAGGCAATCACACTACTGCAATTCCTTAGTCACCTTGCATCGCATGTATGCATCATACAATGAAACCACAGGACTTAGCCAACAATTTTTAATTCTCGAAAACCATGCCAACAACTTTTTAAAAGGCAACCATAAATTTCATAAAATTGCAAGTCTTAACCTTAACTAATTTCAAGAAAGATAATAGCAAAAACGAAACCATAAGTCAGTAGTATTTGTTAACAAATAACGATCTAACGTTACCACTTAATTCTAAACTCTCTGCTTGAGCATGAACTCATGCTCAGCCATTTTGCTCAGCCCAAGAACATTTGAACACGACAAATAGCTGTGGCTATACCCACAAGAAACTGTGATCGGATAGCCAACTCATCTACATTACAAAAGAAATTGTAGCGTTTGCATTTAAGCGAACAAAACGGATCAGTTCTATTTCAAAAAAGCGTTTAAATCTATAGCAAAACCCTTAAAATAGATTTATAAAAAATGAATTCACAAGACCGAAAATTTGAGATGACACCTTGCATTCTCTAAGCGGTCAAACTTTTGAGCCAAGTTTGTCATTTGCACATCTGTCAAAAGCTAGAGAGTTTCCATGAGTTTTAAGATTGGCTGCGCGATTTGGGCTTATAAAGGATGGGTTGGCGACTTATTCCCCCCTACAACTTCGGCATCGCAATTTTTGCAGGTTTACAGCAAACGCCTGACCACTGTGGAGTGTAATTCCACCTTTTATACGCTCCCTACCCCAGGAATGTTAGATCGCTGGGCAAAGGAAACACCCGCAGCATTCGAGTTTTGCCCTAAGCTGCCCCGTACCTTTACCCATGACGGTGCCTTGCAGCCTAAGGTGGAAGCCGCAAGGCAGTGTATTGAGTTGATGAAACGGCTAGGACAACGGCTTGGCCCAATCTTTGCCCAATTACCGCCAACCTATGGCCCGCAGTTCTTCCCCGATTTAAAAGTATTTTTGAATGGCTTAAGTCAGTGCGGCGTACGCTTAGCCCTAGAAGTTCGGCATCCCCAATGGTTTGAGCCAACCCATGCAACCCAACTGAATGCACTTCTCAGTGATTTAGGGATGGGTCGTGTGCTGCTCG
>DATNQK010000268.1:0-2798 GCA_036704065.1 Stenomitos sp. | reverse complement strand
ATGTGGTGATCCAAGTAGCAAACGCGGTGATGCAACCCTTTATTAACCGCTTTTCTAATGTGGATGCCCTGCGCCGTGATTTTTTTGATCGGCGATGGCTTTCAACCCGCGAAATCGAGCGGTTTCGCAATTCATTGTCTTGGCGTTACCGCATGCAGCAATGGTTGGTAGATCCTGTAGATATTTTTGAGAGCAAATATCGGCTGGTGGTCTTTGGCGAAGTGGGGCTGCAATACCGCACCGTGTATGCCCCCCGCGATATGGAGCTCCAAGCGTTATCTGGTGTGCCGTTTGTGATTACCCTGGCCCTAGAAGCCCGTGATGCGATCACACCACCTCTACGTGCCACCGTGACTTTAATTGGACGGGGCGTGGTGTATGTGCTCACCCAAGTAATTGGCCGCAGCATTGGCCTGGTGGGACGAGGGGTGCTGCAAGGCGTGGGATACAAGCGCAGTGAAGTGCGATCGCGCTAGATATTGCCCATTGCTCCCGATACCAGCAGAGCCAGAACAGTGAGGGCATGGGCTGACAACCCTTCACCCTCGTTAGATGTGTGGAGTGAAAGCTCTCCTTAACACCCTGCCTAGAGGCCGAGCAGCCTCAGGAGAGAACATGCCACAATAAATCTATAGAACATAAATCTTTAGAAACAATCGGCGTCGTTTTGGGAATTCGTGCAGCATGAATCTCACTTGGTTTGATGGAAACTCGTGGCTCATTGAAATGGCAGGAGCACGCGTGCTGCTTGATCCGTGGTTGGTGGGCGATTTAACCTTTGGCAACGCACCTTGGTTCTTTAAAGGCAGCCATCAAGCCCCCATCCCCCTCCCCGAAAATATCAACCTGATCTTGCTCTCCCAAGGATTGCCCGATCACGCCCATCCCCCCACCTTGGAACAGTTTGACCGTTCAATTCCTGTGGTGGGTTCACCCAACGCTGCCAAAGTTGCTCAATCGCTGGGGTTTCAATCCGTGACTGCTGTCGCCCACGGGGAATCTTTTGTATGGCAAGAGCGCCTCAAAATTCACGCCTTTCCTGGCTCATTGGTGGGGCCGCAGTTGGTGGAAAATGCCTATGTCGTCGAAGACCTACAACAGCAGACCAAGCTCTATTACGAACCACACGGCAACCATTCCCCTGCCCTCAAAAGCATCGCACCCATTGATGTTGCCATCATTCCGGTTCTCGATATGAAGTTACCGTTGGTGGGAGCCTTCATTCGTGGTGGCGATCACGCTTTAAAACTGATTCGCGAGATAAAGCCTCAAGTTGTGGTTCCCTGTACCGCCAGCCAAGCCACCGACTATGAAGGCTTTTTGCCTAAACTGATTGCGATGGAGGGAACCTTGGATGCCTTTCGCGATCGCGTCCACCAAATCCTGCCCGCCACGCAGGTCTTATCACCAACCTTGTTCGAATCCACACCGATTTTGCTGCCAGCCAAGCAAGCCGTCTAGGTGAATGCCTCCTGCGGCATCGGTTGGGGGGACACAGAGCCAGTCGAGTCAATTCAAGCAGAGAGTCTCTAAAGCTGCGCTCTCAATGAGAGCGCAGCGGATTGGAATGAGCATTATCCCCATTGCGGGTATCGATTGGGGTGGGGGTGGCAGCCATGAGATACTCCGGATAAGCAGGAAGGCCATGCTCATGAATATCCAATCCTTCCAGTTCTCCCGCTTGAGACACTCGGAGCAAACCTGCCAAATGAATGGCATACATCAGAACTAGGGCGATCGCAAAAGCAGCAACAGTAATCACTAAATTGCCTACGATTTGGGCTGTTAATAGTTGAAGACCTCCCCCATACAACAGCCCCCGCAACGGGGCAGCATTATCGGGTGCAAGAGGCCCAGGGGCACCAAACTCTCCGGTCGCCAATAAGCCCAACGACCAAGTCCCCCAAATGCCACAAAAGCCATGCACGGGGACAGCACCCACCGGATCGTCAATGCGCAACCACTCTAGGAGTTCAACCCCTAGCACAACAATCACACCTGCGATCGCCCCCACAACAATAGCCCCCGCAGGATTAACCCAATAGCAAGGACAGGTAATCGCAACCAAACCTGCCAAAAATCCATTGACGGTAAAGCTAATGTCCCATTTTTTCGTTTTCGGGAAGGCAAAGAACAGCGCCGCCAACCCTCCCGCGCAGGCAGCTAGGGTGGTATTCACAGCCACCCGTCCAATCCCTTGAAAATCCATTGCAGAAAGGGTCGCTCCAGGGTTGAAGCCATACCAGCCAAACCACAAAATCAGCCCACCCGATGCAGCAATGGTTAAGTCATGGGGCAACATTGGGCCGCCACCATCGCGCTGAAACCGTCGCCCTAAACGCGGCCCTAGAACAATGGCACCCGCAAGGGCAATAAAGCCCCCCATCGTATGCACAACCGTCGAGCCAGCAAAATCATGGAAGTTCATGCCTAGGTCGGCAAGGAAGTGACCATTGCTACCCATCGTGGCCAGAAAACCATCCGGCCCCCACGCCCAATGCCCCACAATCGGGTAGATAAAACCGGATACACCGATGCTGTAGAGCAAACCGCCCCCAAAAACTGTCCGGCCCATCATGGCCCCTGAGGTGATCGTCGAGCAGGTATCGGCCAAGGCAAACTGAAAGAGCCAAAAGGCAAGAAAAGCTACCCCAGAAGCTTCGTAGGTTGCAGGCGCTCCTTGCAGGAAAAACCAGTTCATACCCATTAAGCCATTGCCATGACTGAACATGAACGCAAAGCCAATGGCATAAAACAGCAGCCCACACAAACAGGTATGGACAATACATTCCATCAAA
>DATNQK010000267.1:0-3048 GCA_036704065.1 Stenomitos sp. | reverse complement strand
CGCCGGACGCCTTGCGATTGCGCTACCGCAAACAGCTATCTGCTTTGATCGCCGCCGTCGTACGCAGCGGCGCCACGCCAAATGCAGCCGCCATCGACGCCCGGATGCCTGAAACCATCGCCGCCGCCGACCGCGACCGCTTCATTACGCTGGTCATCGACGAATTCAAGAATCTGCATGCGGGGAATGCCATTCGCTTTGGCCTGCGGCCGCTGGAGTTTGCGGCGTGGAAAGAGGCCTTCACGATGGAGCCCCGGCAAAACCGATAAGCTGCCGTCCCCCCGGCGTCAGCCAAACCTGACTTTCAAATAATGCCAAACTGCTACCATGATGGCATTTATCGGCCCGCAGCTTTTCTCCTGAAAAGTAGGGTAAAAATCGCCAAAGTCAGCGCAAGATGCCATACCCAATCAAGCCATTACCCACCTTACGGAAACTCCTGAGCATTGCCCTGGCCGCCGTCATCCTCGGCGCCTGCGGATACTCGGACGAATTGCACCAGCGCCACAGCTTGCTGAAACTGCTATGGAACGAACGCTACGCCGAACTGGATGGCGCAATCACACAGGCCTACGTCGAAAAAGGTAAAGGGAAGCTCAGCAGCAACCAGATCCGAAGCCGGTTCTGGCAACTAGAAATGGTCGACCCGGCCTTCACTCCACGATTCGATGGGTGGGTCGCCAAACAAGACTCGTCGCACGCCTACCTCGCCCGCGGCTGGTTTCGGCTTGAACAGGCCCAAAAAACCCGCGGCGAAGGCCCGTACAGAGACATTTCGCCGGATCGACGCACACGAGTGCAAGAACTGGTGCTGGCGAGCGTCGAGGATTTCCATCAGGCGTTAAAAAAGGACCCGCTTTGCGCAATGTGCGTTGGCGGGAAAATTGCCGCCAATCGCTACCTCGGGCGTCGCGACCCCGAACTGATCGAAACGGCGCTGAGCATCGATCCTAAACTCTGGCAGCCGGTTGCCGCCCACTTCATCTCGCTGTATCCGCAGTGGGGTGGTTCGGAAGACGAAATGAAGGCATTCATCCGCCGCATGGAAACCGTGCCAGGCGCAGAAAAATCCGTCCGTCACCTCAACGCGATGTTCCATTTCCGGCGCGGCCTGGATCATCAGTACGACACCATGAATTACCCCGAGGCGATCAAGGAATACGAAACCGCAATTTCCTACCACCCCGACAGCAATGCCCTGAAAAACATCGCCCAGCTTTATTCACGCCAAAGGCAATACGACAAGGCGGCTAGCGCGCTCGAACGGAACCTTCATGAAAACGACGAGTGGGATCTCTACACCATCGAAGCCCTTGCTCAAGCCTACTTCGCCCAGGGAAAGCAAAGGGATGGCGAGAAGATGATGAATAAACGCGATGAACTGATCAGGCGTTTCCGCAACGGGGAATAATAAGCGAATATACCTATCAAAAAATAATTCATACTAAAACGATAAACTCGCTTTTGGCCAAAATAAATTAAGTTAGAATATAACCCCTAATGAACCAGCAAGAAAACAACGTCGAAAACCCTTGGCATAGCTATTGGCATTACCGGCCAAAAGAAAATTTCCCACCTAAAGCGATCCGCTTCAAATCCGAATACCAAGGGGAAAGCAGGCTATCCCTTTCTATCACGCAAACCGACCTTCCAAGCAAGAAGCAGCGGGATTTGGTCCGTGAATGGTGCGACATTCTTCCTACGCTCTCAACGATCCGTACCCTTTGGTTCCACTCCAAGGTAACTCAAGAATTGTTTGAGGCCGTGTGCCGAATGCCAAAGCTTGAAGGTCTCTACATCAAATGGAGCTGCATTAACGACTTAGCGCCGATCAGTGCCCTGTCCAATTTAACCCGCCTGCATATCGGAGGAGCACCATCCGCAGCCTCCATCGAAGCCCTTTGCAATCTTAAAAATCTTGTGGATCTCGAACTGGAAAACGTTACCGCAGCAAAAAATCTTTCATTTCTCGAGCAACTTCCACAACTCAAATCCCTAGAACTCTCAGGTGATAGCAATAGTCTCAAATCACTTAGAATCGAGACCCTTCGTCCGGTTAGCAAGCTTGCCGAACTTGAAAAACTTTCAATTTTCACCGCCACCGTTGATGACGAGTCTCTAGAACCGATTGGCGAACTTCCAAAGCTGAAATACTTGTTTCTTTCGAACCAGTTCAAGATGGAGGAATACGCGAAATTGGCAGGAAAACTCCATTCGGTAACATGCGATCGATTCTCTCCAATCGATGCCCCAGTAAGTTGGACCCAATGCAAAAAATGCGGGCAAAGCACCATGATTCTATTAACTGGCAAACGAATGCCGTTCCTCTGCCAAGAATGCGACTCAGCGCGAATTCAAAGACATATAGAAAAATTTCAAGAGGCTATGCAAACCTCCGCCAAAGCTAAGTAGTTTTTTGAAATCAAAAAACGGTTAAAAAGCCAGACGCCGCTGAATTCCAGAAAATTTCCAGAAAAATGGGACTTGAAAAATTTCCACTAACATGGCGCTGGACAGATGAACGATACGCCGTTCTTTCAAACGATGTCCTTGCTCGAATAGTTCCGCAAGATTCCAGACAGTCCAATCAGCTATTTAGTGCTTCGCTGGAATTTACAGGTCCCAATGGATTAGATGAAAACCAGTTTCTCATCGACCAGTTTGGCAGCAAAGCAATAGAGCCGTCCGCTGTTGCTGATTGGTTGAGAACGCACCATCAAGCGCTCAACTCGTCTGTGTATTTGTCGTGGGATCGGGATACCGCCGTCGTCACGACTTGGGGAATCTTTACCGAGTATTGGCCGGAATTCTGCTATCCCGCATCGGACGATTTATTGGTGTGGTCCGGAGAGCACGACTGGGTGCTTCTTTACCGCCACGACGAGCTTTTCCAATATGGGAAACGTTGCTAGCCATTAAAGCGAGCACGCAACCGGCCAACCGCCTCGGCGAGTGACACCGCCTGCGGTCGACCGGAAATTTCCTCAAAAAAACCTGCCGTCTTACTTCCAGCAAACCAGGCTGTAATTCTTCTTCCCGCGACGCAGC
>DATNQK010000266.1:0-3523 GCA_036704065.1 Stenomitos sp. | reverse complement strand
CGGTACTGGCTGAAGGTTGGTTGGCTTGGGCTTGGGTGACATTGGCATGGAGCTGAATCAAGTCTAGTTGCGCTTGTGCTGCCGCAGACCAGCGTTTAGGGTTATCCCGTTTCACGGTTGTGAGCAATGTTTGAGCAGGAGCCCATAACCCGCTTCGGGCCAGGATCAGGGCGTTGGCGTAGTCTGGGTTAGCAAAGGCAGGGTCTGAGAGTAAGATAGGGCGCAATTGCTGCGGGGTGCCATCCGCCAAAAACAGTTGATAGACGCTGTATTGTGGCTCTGCACCCACCATCTGGTTGACCACCAGTTCAGGCTGCCCATCGCCTGTAACCTGCTGCCACTGGGGTACCTCACCCGGTGGGCTCACCCAGGTATTCATTAGGTCTAACCGCTCGCGGAACGGATTAAAGTAGAAAATCTGACCATAGGCTGATACGCCACTGCCTTGAGTACGCAAGCCAATGAGCTTCAGCCAAAGACCAGGCTGGGGTGCCACGTCGTACACTTCCGCTTGCGTTAACGGTAAGGGTTGGTCTGAACCCGCCGAGATCAACGGGTTCTGCTCGGTGTTAAGCAAATCTGCGGCGGACGGGCCCCTAATCGCAAGGGTATCGGTTAGGCGGAAATATGGGTCGCGCTGAAAAAAGCGAATGAGAAACGGAAGCTGTAGGGTACGGTAAATTCGCAATTGGCGAATCTGCTTACAGGGATCCGTACAATCAGCGGCTGTATCCTTTATAAACGTAGGGATAGCGATATCTGCTGCTGTTTCAACGCCTCGATGGAATGCAAAATCTTGTTTCAGGACAATGGGTTGTCCTGCGGTCAGTCCTTCCTTGGTCAAGTCTGTTTCAATTTGACGGAGGGTTTGGGGGCGTAAGGCAGCCGTATGTGGCGCAGCCCTCACGCGGCCAAGGCCAGCATCCAGCCAAAAGGCCACATCGGGATTGGTGAGGTACTGCAAACTCAGCCATAACAGCCCTACCAGGACAGCCCAGCTTAGAAGAATGATCAGTTGTGCTAAACCTATACCGAACCATCTGCGGCGATGGCGGGAAGGACGAACTGCAACAGGAGCAGGTTGGGGAACGTAAACAGCTTTGCCATTACGCACTTCCCGCTTAAGATTTCGGCGAGCGCTCACAAGAAGGATAAAACAACGGTTAAATCTAGCGACGAGGCTTGATGTTTATAGGCGTTGCTGAAAATCCTCCAACAAGTCCATCAATTGCACTTGCCCTTGAATGGGCAGCAATTCGGATAAGGGCAGCTCCCGCCTGCCTCCGCCCAACGGAACGGAGATGGCCGACAATACACTTAGCACCTGTGCTTCATTGAGCCGCTCTGTTAACAGAGGTGCTAACTGTTTGGCAAGCACGGTGTCTAGGTGCGCATCAGCGAGGTAGAGATGCCACTTTGCCACATCAATATAGATAGTCTTCCCAATTTCTTCGGCTAATGCATCGAGGTCTTGTGCAGACAGTGAATGTGCCATTGGTATACCACCTTGTCAGTTCACAGGAACAAGCAAATCGAAATGGGAAACCCCACCTAAGCGCTGGTCTTAGGAAATACGTTCAGGTTTGGTTGGACGACTCGCACTCAAGTCGGGACCGCTATAGTTGGCGATCGCAAATATATAAATGCCATGGACAACAAGTGCCGTCGCCCAGGCTCCTGTTACCCAGAGCGTCCAGGGCCAAGCTGCATGTTGCAGCGTACGAAAAAACCAAACGCCTGAGTTACTAGCAGCAAACACGGCAACATGGACCGCAAAATTCATACGGTCGTCCAATTTACGAAAGTCAGGATCACGACGATCCGGTTCTCGGGGCCAGCGTGGAGGCATGGATGAACCCTAGCACTAAACATGGATAGATACCCCTCTATCCTATGACAGACTCTCGCTGTTCCTGCCTAAGTCTGGGTAAAATCTGAGACGATTCACTAGAATCGGCGGCAAACCTAATCCTTACAGAGGTAACAATGGCCATGATGCGATCGCGTTGGTTTTGGTGTGCTAGCCTTTTGGCCGCAAGTAGCCTTGTTGCTTGTAGCAGCGGCACCAGTTCGTCAGGGTCTAATAGTCGGCTGCAAACTGTTTTAGGACGGGGTCAACTTAAGTGCGGCATCAGCGGTGAGCTGCCAGGGTTTAGCTTCCTCGATTCTCAAGGCAAATACTCAGGGTTGGATGTGGATATCTGTCGGGCGATCGCCGCTGCCCTCTTCGACAAACCCGACGCAGTTGAATACCGCCCCTTGAATGCCAAGGAGCGGTTTACGGCCTTACAAACCGGAGAAATTGACGTTCTCAGTCGCAATACGACTTGGACCTTGAGCCGCGATACGGGGACAAAGTTAGAGTTTGCACCTGTCGTGTTTTACGACGGCCAAGGCATGATGGTGCGCCAAAACAGCGGCATCAAATCGCTGAAGGATTTTGCAGGCAAGGCCATCTGTACCCAAACGGGCACCACCAACGAGCAAAACTTAACCGACCAGATGCGCAAGCTAGGCATTGCTTATAAGCCCGTCGTGTTTGAGGATGTGAATGCCACCTTTGCCGCCTATGCCCAAGGGCGCTGTGATGGGGTTACATCCGACCGCTCTCAACTGATTTCACGACGCACCAAGCTACCGAACCCAGAGCAAAACATTATTTTGCTGGAATTGTTGTCTCAAGAACCCCTCGCCCCAGCCGTGACCGATGGCGATTCCCAATGGTCCGATACGGTGAAGTGGACGGTTTTTGCCTTGTTTGAAGGGGAAGCGTTAGGGATTACCTCTAAAAATATCGGCCAATTTACGACCACCAAAGATCCCGTCATTCGCCGCTTTTTGGGTTTAGAAGGCAATTTAGGGCAAGGCATGGGCCTCCCCAATGATTTCGCAGCCCGTATTTTGAAGCATGTGGGTAACTATGGCGAGATTTATGATCGGAACTTAGGCCCCCAAACACCCCTTAAGCTAGATCGAGGGCCGAATAAACCCTTTGCCCAAGGTGGCCTCCAGTTTGCACCCCCGTTCCGCTAGCCCTGTATGGGTGGCTTTTCGGCCTTACCGCTTTAGGTTTGGTTCCCCATGAAACGCATTCTTGCTCAATGTTGGAAGGAGTTAGCCCAGTTTCGCCGCGATCGCCTCACATTGGCTTTGGCGCTGTTATTGCCTGTGCTGACGCTCTTTATTTTTGGGTTTGCCATCCGGCTAGAAGCCAAGGATATTCCGCTGGCCGTGCAGGACTTTGACCGAAGCGAACTCAGCCGCAGCTATACCGATCAACTCTACGCCACGAACTTATTTCAGCCCGTACGCTTTGGGGAAAACACAGCCCCCCAACTGTTGCTAGATGACGGTATGGCGAAGGCCGTGGTGATTGTGCCGCCTGACTTTAGCCGTCACATTGCTGCCGCTAAGCCAGTCGAAGTTCAGGTGTTAGTAGATGGCACCGATGCCAACAATGCCAGGGTGATAAAAAACAGCATCAAGGCGACCACCAATGCGTTCATGCAAAAGGTTGGGCTAC
>DATNQK010000265.1:0-11844 GCA_036704065.1 Stenomitos sp. | reverse complement strand
CAATGTTCCGCTCCCAGGCAATGGACTTCTCAGGATATCAATGCTGTGAAGCAGTTTGCGATGTTTGCTGAACTGGGTATTCAGCAAGCAGAAATGCTGAGTATTGCCAGAAGTACTTGGGTCAGTCGTCAAGTCGCCGATACGGAAACCCAACCTTTAGGCATCAGCTATGAATCGGCGTTAGGTGATCGCCTAACTCAAGCGGAATTGACCAACCATCAACTCTGCCAAGAAATTGCAGAACGTAAGTCCACCGAACGCAGACTCTTTGCCGAAAAAGAACTGGCACAGATTACCTTAGAAGCCATTGGGGATGCCGTAATTACAACGGATGCCAAAGGATATATCCAATATTTCAATCCTGTTGCTGAACACCTCACCGGATGGAAGCTTCACGAGGTTAAAGGCTTACCGCTAACGGACGTTTTTACCATTGTCAACGAGATTACTCGACGTGCAGTTGAGAACCCACTGCATAAAGTTTTAAGGTCAGGGCAGATTGCTAATTTAGCGACCAACACGGTGTTGATTGCCCGTGACGGTACGGAATATCCCATTGAAGATTCTGCAGCACCGATTCGTGCCAATAATGGCGAAATCATTGGTGTTGTCATCGTGTTTCATGATGTAACCCAGTCGCGGTACTTAGCGCGCCAATTGTCTTGGCAAGCCAACCATGATGACTTAACCGGACTTTTCAACAGGCGAACTTTCGAGCGTCAACTCACAGACGCCCTGATTGGGGCACGCACTCAAAACGAACACCATGTACTGTGCTTCTTAGATTTGGATCAGTTCAAAGCAGTTAACGATACTTGCGGTCACGCTGCGGGAGATGAACTGCTCTGTCAAGTGACCAATCTGCTCCAAGAACGGGTTCGCCTAACGGATACCCTCGCGCGATTAGGAGGCGACGAATTTGGACTGTTACTGCATCAATGTTCCATTGAACAAGCTGAACAGGTTGCCGATGCCCTACGGCAACTGATCCAAGCTTATCGTTTTATCTACCAAGGCAAAGTGTTTTCCATTGGTGTCAGTATTGGCTTGGTGGCCATCAATGCCAATAGCCAAAACTTGAACTCTGTCTTAAGTGCAGCGGATGCAGCTTGTTACGCGGCCAAGGAGCGAGGTCGCAATTGCATCTACATCTATCAAAGCGATGACCTAAAACTGGCTCAACATCGGAATGAGCGTCAGTGGATTTCTCGACTAGACCAAGCATTACGAGATGATCGATTCCGCTTATATTGCCAAAAAATAGTGCCTGTCTCGGTCAACTCGAATAAGGCTCACTATGAAGTCCTGCTGCGTTTGGTAGATGAATCAGGTCAGCTTGTCCCGCCGATGGCCTTTATTCCAGCGGCTGAACGGTACCATCTCATTCCTGCTATTGATCAATGGGTGATTCGGACGTTCTTTTCTCGTTATCAAGCCTACCAACGCCAATCCTTGACTTGCGGTCATCCTCTAGATCAGTCTGTCTACACGATTAACTTATCAGGTGGCAGTGTTAATAACGAAGACTTCCTTGAGTTTGTCCAAGAACAATTCGTCGAATTTGAGATTGCACCAGAAAATATTTGCTTTGAAATTACCGAAACAACTGCGATCGCTAACTTCGACCAGGCAGTTCAGTTAATTCATGCCCTAAAAAAAATAGGTTGCCGCTTTGCCCTAGATGATTTTGGTAGTGGAATGAGTTCACTCGCCTATCTTAAAAACTTACCTGTCGATTACTTGAAAATCGATGGCAGTTTTGTCAAAGACATCGATAATGATCGCAAAGATTACGCAATGGTTGAATGTTTTAACCGTCTGAGTCATTTCATGGGAATTCAGACGATCGCAGAGTGTGTGGAAACAGAAACTGTATTGCAGAATCTCAGAAAAATTGGCGTTGACTATGCCCAAGGCTTTTGCATAGATACACCCATGCCCCTGATTTTTCTGTAATCAGTATTCAAAGGTGGAAACGCAATTCATTTAAATTGGAAGACAACAGGGGATGACAATGTATCCGCCATGGTTTTGAAGTTGTAGTGTTTTTGCAGCCAATGCACAACTTTGAAAACGCTGAACTGATTGCCTAACAGCAGACCCTAAATTCTGTTGGTGAAACAGTTGTTTGACATATTCAGAACAGGATTGATCACCATACAACACGCGATGAGGACAATCAAAACCCTTGCGCGGAGAAAGATGTTGCTGGTAAAGATTGATTGTGTGAATGGTGCTTTGTCGTGTTATTCCATCCAATCTAGCGCTGTGCATGGGTTGCTTCCTCTTCGCGAACGGCCGTTCACCCTACATATACCAAGGAAACCAGATTGCCCTCTCTATCAGAAGGACGAATGCCATGCAACAATGTCACATTCGTTTAACCACTGGCACCGCAGTTCCTTCGCTTTAGCTCATTGAGAGAGGAACGGGAGCGCGCACAGAGGCCAGCGAAGTTAAATTGGCTGAAAACGGTCAAGTTCAAGAAATGCATTTGCCTGAGTGGATGGCTATAAAAGCCCTAAAATCTATCAATCAGGGTTGAGCATTGCTAACCGATCTAGCCTTATAAACTATTCACTACTTGATAACGAATTTAGGAATGTTCCTATATTGATTTATGTATCAAATCTTCTAGTTATTTTGGTATTTCCTTGAAATCATTAGGGGGGCTTCTCTACCTCTAAATATCTTCCAAGTTAACCTATGCAACTATGTCTTAGGGCGGAGAGGTTGTAACTAAGTGGACAGTTAGGATTAAATTCTGGTGAGCTAGATAACGCTGCTTAAAGTGTAAACCCAATAGATGAAGTGTTTGTACTGAATCAATGCGTTTAGCTTTTGCTATGGCAGAAATGGATTGCGTTTAACCTTATTAATAGCCATGCTGATTCATTTTGGCTACGAAATTATCTTTAACTTGCCTCAATCAATTCCTCTTCTTTTAAAGCTATATACTCATCCCTCAGTGGCCGACAAACTCAAGCAGCCTGAGCAGTTGCAACTGTGGCCTAACACTGATTTCAATGAGTTCTACGATGATTTTGGCAACCGATGTGTTCGAGTGTTAGCACCTCAGGGTCAGTTGCGCATCTGGAACGATGCCGTGATTGAAGATAGTGGCCGTCCTGATGTTGTCGACCAAACAGCCCAGCAGATTTCGGCCTTTGATCTTCCCAGTTCAACGCTGCAATATTTGCTGAATAGTCGCTACTGTGAAGTTGACCTGCTATCAGATGCGGCTTGGAATCTGTTTGGCGATTTACCGCCAGGCTGGTCTAGGGTGCAAGCCATTTGCGATTGGGTTCATACCCATGTTCGCTATGGATATGGTGAGTCTCACCCTAGCAAGACAGCCTCTGAAGTGTTTGCCACTCGTACTGGGGTGTGTCGCGATTTTGCACATCTGGCGATCGCCTTCTGTCGTTGTCTAAACATTCCAGCCCGGTATGCTTCTGGGTACTTGGGTGATATTGGTGTTCCCGCTCAACCGCGACCGATTGACTTTCATGCTTGGTTCGAGGCTTTCATTGGAGGGCAGTGGCATACCTTCGATGCTCGCCATAACCAGCCCAGAATTGGACGTATTTTAATGGCCCGAGGTCGAGATGCAACCGATGTTGCCCTCTCCACCTCCTTTGGTACTGCAAAACTGGAAAAATTTAAGGTTTGGACAGAAGCGCTTTCCCCTGCCTTAACCCACTAACACTACCTGCACTCCTCTAATTGGAGTTTGCAGCATTCATGACCTTATGACTTATTGCCTTGGTATTGTGACAAACGCTGGCCTGATTATGGCCGCAGACTCTCGTACCCATGCAGGGGTTGATAAAGTTTCTTCCTTTCAGAAGCTGTTCGACTTTTCGGTGCCGGGAGAACGGGTCATTTTATTGTGCAACTCTGGCAGTTTATCGCTCACCCAAGGGGTCTTGACCCTGTTGCGGCGTGACATCAAGGCGAAAGCCGAGATCAGTCTTTGTGCCTGTACAACCTTATACGACGTTGCTTACTACATTGGCAGAACCATTCGTCATCTGCATAAGCAAGACGGCTCCTGGCTCAGACAAGATGGCATTGACTTTAGTTGTCGGTTTATTCTGGGCGGACAAATCCTAGGGGAGTCACCTGAACTGTATTTGATTTATAACGAAGGCAACTTCATCCAAGCCACCCAAGAGACGCCTTTTTTTCAGATTGGTGAAACCAAGTATGGCAAACCGATCCTAGATCGCACCCTTAGCTACGAAACTCCTTTAGAAACCGCTGCAAAGTGTGCCCTTTTGTCCCTAGATTCCACGATGAAATCCAACTTGTCTGTTGGACCGCCGCTGAACTTAGTAATGTACGAAGCCAATTCCTTTATGATTCGGCATCATTTAAAGCTTGCTGGGGATAACCCTTACTTGCTCAAGATCAGCGAAATTTGGCAAAATACGCTCAAGCAAGCTTCCGAAGACATGCCTGCGATTGATTGGGGAGCAAGCAATTTACACGCCTAAAACACTTCTTGTCCTTCAACTTCTTCAAGAAGAAGATAAAACAGATGCCGCTTCAGGATCTGCATAGTCTTCTGTGGTTGTGTCTATTTTCTCGGTCGAAAGTTGACCGTTTTTTGCGCTGCCATTGGTTAAACCATTGGTTTCGAGGGGTGTTTCTGGCGTTGTTTCTGGCAAGGGATTGCGAGCCGTAATTATGGCAATGGCACGGCTAACGCTTTCTGGGAAAATGACCACCAAGCCATTTTCTGGGGCGTTGTCTAAGGCCCATTCAATCGCTTGTGTTTCTTCT
This sequence comes from Stenomitos sp., assembly GCA_036704065.1. Taxonomy (GTDB): domain Bacteria; phylum Cyanobacteriota; class Cyanobacteriia; order Thermosynechococcales; family Thermosynechococcaceae; genus JAAURS01. The sequence continues at coordinate 7,056 of DATNQK010000265.1, read as the reverse complement.
AACTGCACAGAGTGAGACACTGCACCTCGGCTTCCTTCCGCTTCAACTTGGCGAATGCCTTCTACAATCCAGCGGGCGGCTTCGCCTCTGGGACGTCCTCGGGTATCGTCATCCTCCTTTACAATAATTTCATCGAAGAAGGTTGCAGCTAGTTTGCCGAGGGTTTGTAGGTCTTCATCGCGGCGATCGCCAGGTCCACCCACCACCCCAATGGTCGGCCCAGTCCAATTCTTGACAAACTCACCGACGGCCTCATATCCGGCTGGGTTATGAGCATAATCGACCAGTGCATGATAGTGGCCAAGATTAAACAAGTTCATGCGGCCAGGGGTTTGCTGTGCCGAAGCACGGAAGCTATGTAATGCCGTGCGAATTTTTTCGATAGGCACACCTTGTACAAACGCCGCTAGGCTAGCGGCCAAGGCATTGGCAATCATAAAGGGTGCTTTACCGCCCATGGTGAGCGGGACACGGGTTGCCTCCTCAATGCGATGAACCCAATCTTGCTGCCAAATCACGAGGTAGCCTTGCTCGTAGACCGCCGCAACGCCACCCGATTGGACATGCGATCGCACCAACGCATTCTCAGGATTCATGGAAAAGTAAGCAACCTTGCTTTTGACATACTCGGCCATTGCCACCACATTTTCGTCATCGGCATTCAGGACTGCATACCCATCGCTATGCACCGATTCTGCCACCACCGCTTTGAGCCGTGCCATTTCGCCAATCGAATTGATATCGCCTAGACCCAAATGATCGGCATCCACATTCAACACTACGCCCACATCACAGTGCGTAAAGGCTAGCCCTGATCGCAAAATTCCACCTCGGGCTGTTTCTAAAACAGCCATTTCTACGGTTGGATCTTGCAGAATAACTTGAGCACTTTGAGGCCCCGTGGTGTCACCTTTTTCAACCAGATGTTGCCCTACATAAATGCCATCTGTTGTGGTGTAGCCAACCCTATCGTACATTTGGCTAAAGATGTGTGCCGTTAGACGAGTGGTTGTGGTTTTTCCGTTGGTTCCTGTAATCGCCACAATTGGAATGCGGGTGGGCGTTCCTGGTGGAAACAGCATACTCAGGATGGGGGCTGCTACATTGCGAGCAATCCCTTTGCTAGGTGCAACGTGCATCCGCAACCCAGGTGCCGCATTCACCTCTACAATGACCCCATTGTTCTGCCGCAGCGGCTTCGTAATATCTGTGGAAATAACATCAATCCCTGCAATATCAAGCCCAATAATACGAGACACTCGTTCTGCCATCCACACATTTTCGGGATGGATTTCATCGGTTCGATCAATTGCAATGCCGCCTGTACTCAAATTTGCCGTTGCTTTGAGATAACACACCTCTCCCGATTTCAGTACCGTATCCAGGCGATAGCCCTGGCGTTCTAGCATTTCCTCGGCAGAATCGTCTAGCTGAATCTGAGTCAGGATATTGTCATGGCCTTCGCCACGCCGTGCGTCGGCATTTTCTTCTTGCACCAACGCTTCAATGGTATCTACGCCATTGCCTACCACATGCGCAGGTATCCGCTCGGCAACTGCGACGACCTTATTGTTAACGACTAAAATGCGATGATCGCGGCCCTGGTAAAAATGTTCAACAATAATGCCTTTAGAAACTTCCCTGGCTCGGTCGTAGGCAATTTTCGCTTGGCTCCAGGTTTGAATATCAATCGTAATTCCACGCCCATGATTGCCATTGAGCGGCTTGATAACAACGGGGTAGCCTTCTAGACGATCAATGGCATCCTCTAACTCTTTAAGGGAGTAGATAACAATGCCTTGGGGCACGGGAATACCCATGTTGGCCAATATCGTCTTAGTACTTTCTTTATCGCAAGCCAACTCAACCGCAAGCACATTGCTACATGTCGTGAGTGCAGCTTGCACGCGATGCTGATACTTGCCGTAGCCAAACTGGATGAGATTGCGCGTTGCCAGTTCAACCCAAGGAATTCCGCGTGCGTCTGCTTCGCGCACCAGTGCTTCAGTAGTGGGGCCTAGTGCTGCGTCGGCACGCAACCCCTTCAAATCCTCTAGATCTTTCTGCAATTCTAAGGCGGAATAACTGCCTGTTTCTATGATGCTATGGCACAAGCGCAGTGCAGCCCGAGCTGCGTAACGACCCGCTGCTTCAACCTCATACTCAAAGGCCACTTGATATACACCAGGGGTTGAGGTTTCGCGGGTGCGACCAAAACCGACTGGCATTTCAGCCAAAGATTGCAATTCTAAAGCCACATGTTCCAGGATGTGGCCCATCATTGTCCCTTCTTGAACGCGGCTGAGAAAGCCCCCTCGGCATCCAGGGGAACAAAAATGCTCCTCTAGGCTGGGCAATGCCGCCACCAGCCCTTCATAAAATCCAGGAATGGTATTGGAAGGCCGATCTGCAAGGTCTTCTAAATCGAGACGCAGAAGGATGAGCTTGGAACGGCGAATACTCCAGTAGTTTGGACCACGAAGCGTTTGCGTTTTGAGGATTTTCATGAGGTTGAGGTTATTTCCAATAGCGCCGCTTGATTAAATGCAACTGCACTGGATCAAAGCGGGGTCAAATCCTGGGACTGTAACAGGGCTACTTTTCTATGGCTCAACCATTCGGTTTATATCGGTTCAGAGACTTGCCTGTCTTGCCTTAACTCAACGCCGACTTAATATCTCAAACCACCCCACCAAATGGTCGTTTATCAATTCTCGATGACGGTGCGTTTGCAATAGTCGTAGCGATCGCCTGGGCTTAAAACATGAACCTTTAGGTTATGAAGGCTTAAAGGTGCTGCTTCGTCCGTCTTAAGGTGATTGGTCCGACTCAGGTGAGTGGGATCGATGACAGTGATGGTGCCGTTCCCGAGCACGCGGAATGTGCCTTTGCCATCCATCGCTGCACAGGTATCTTCATCAATGCCAATGCCTAGCTTATCGGGATGCGCAGCCAACGCACTCATTAACCGAGCCATCCGATTACGGTTATGAAAATGCTGATCCACGAGCAGTTCCGGCACGATTCCTAAACCGTCTGCCAAATCTACCAGCGACCGATTCGGTGATTCGCCACTGCTGCCACCTGCAATCATTTTCTCGCCCATCATGGCAGCGCCCGCGCTCGTCCCTGCGAGTACTAGTTGGCCCCGACTCACTCCTTGCTTAATTTTTTGCAGTAGTTTGCTGCCGCCAATTAAGCTACAGAGTCTTAACTGATCTCCCCCGGTCACAAAAATGCCTGAACAATTGCCTAAAATCTCTAGCCATCGCTCTTCGTCACATTCGTTGGGATGACGAATGTCCATGACCTGCACTTGTTGTGCACCCATGCCTTGAAAAATTTGGTAATAGCGATCACCTACTACGCTAGGTTCTCGCGAAGCACAGGGAATAATGCCGATTGATGCAGCATTTCCACCAGCACTTTCGAAGAAAGCCGTAAGAATGCTACACCCATTGACCTTGTCTTCTGCTCCACCAATAACCATCACTGGGTACTGGGTAGAAATTGCCATAGACTCTTGAGCTAAACGAGGTTTTATCTGAAGCATAAAAGGCACCCAAGGGTTGGATCATAGCACTGCAACGAAGCAGAACCAAGTTTCAGCATGCTAGGAAGCCAATTTAATTTCAAAATGGCGAATCGAGCCTCAATCTCGTGACTGATCTTAGGATGACCCTATCAAGAAGTCCTGACGTGTTTTTGTATTGAATTTGACGTATTGGTGGATTTTGAGAAAGACACTCGATAGGCGATCGCAATTTTTGTCCAGAATGCTTGTTTGGGGCCTGAATTTTAGTTACAGGTTTGGGTTTAGAGCCTTTACCTTCTATTCCCCTTGAGATTTGTATTTGCACGCCCAATCGTTGCAAACACCCTCTCAACCGTTTTTTGTAAATCGCTGCAACATTATCCCAATTTGCATTCTGCCTCGCCGCCCTGTTCAATCCAACCACGGATGAGACCAGAGGTGGATTGAGCGGCTGCACAGCGACCAGCCGCATCAATCACAATCACCCCACCATCACCATTGACCTTCGCCACCAGGTATTCGATCCCTGCACGAGCCGCTTCAACGGCATTCATCCCTCGGAGCCAGACAAAATCTGAAATGGTTTTAGCCAGGACCGTGCGCAAAAACTGCTCGCCGTAGCCAGTGGCTGAAACAGCACAGGTTTCGTCATCTGCGTAGACCCCTGCACCAACGACGGGTGTGTCTCCTACGCGTCCCCAGCGTTTGTTGACCAGCCCACCTGTAGATGTGGCAGCAGCCAAATGCCCTTGTAGATCCCGTGCTACGGCTCCTACCGTTCCTAACTTTTGCGCGGGTTTAATGCGTTCGTGATCTAAGGTCATACGCCCAGCCGCTTGGGCTTCAGCCAATTGCTTAATCCGAGCGTCACAAATAAAGTACTCATCTGGTAACAGGTCCATGTGGCAAAATCGCGCAAAGTCTAGCGCACCTTCGCCAGCCAAAAGGACATGATCCCCTTGTTCCAAAACCTGTCTTGCTAGAGCAATGGGGTTTTTGATGTTCTTTACACAGGTGACTGCTCCCGCCCGTAAATCGGAGCCGTTCATTAAGGCCGCATCCATTTCAACTTGGCCTGCTGCATTGAGCACAGAACCGCGCCCTGCATTGTAGAGCGGATCGTCTTCGAGCAGCGCTACACAATACTCCACCACATCCAATGCACTGTCTCCGGCTTCTAATCGCTGACGCCCCTGGGCCAGAATTTGACCAATGCTTTGCCTAAATTCTGCTTCAGTGGCTTCGAATTTGAGATCTTCTAGGGCGCCAGCACCGCCATGAATCATTAGGGAATAAGTAGGGGACATCGTTTACTCGATTAGTTTGGGTTTCAGTTCCTCGACTATCGTAAAGCGAATGTGATTAATGGCTAAATCTCCCACAGAAATATGCTCTGGAAGGTTATCTGCTGTCATTTTCTCAAATTTGATCCCCTTGCCCAGTTCAGCATGATACCAAGCCAGACCCATAAAGAAGCGCTCTGGATAGGGGCCGCGTTCAATCACATCGTCGACATTAGATTCCATGGGCAACCAACCGATGCCAGGCACATAAAATTCAAGCCATACATGATTGAAATCGGGTTCCAGGGGAAGGCTTTTCCAGTCGGGATGGGGTGGGCACTTGTAGCGACCGATGGTGCGACAAGCAATTCCATTCAGTCGGGCGATCGCCAGTAATACGCCCACATATTCCCCACAAGAGCCAATACCTCGCTCTAGGACGAGGTCTGGGGTGTCGATTTTGGGACGAATCCCATAAGAGAGGCGATCATAAACATAGTTGCGGATCCTTAGCATTTTGCGGAGGACGTTTGTTTCCGTGCCCACAGCAGCCTGCGCGGCACGACGCACAATGCTTTGATCCATTGCTAATTCATCATTGTCGGCCAGGTATCGCTGTTGCCAATCCGATGGCAAGGACACACCACTGGGGATATCCTCCGGCGTGAGTTGGTACTTGAGGCCATACATTTCGACTTGGGCGCGCCAGCCTAACAAGCCTCCTTGGTGCGGTTGAAGTTGATCGAACCGGAATACGGCAACCTGCTCACCCTCTTGTTCTTCAATGGTAAAGGGATGACCAATTGGTTCAATGCTGCGCACTCGCTGACGTTGGGTGTTAGAGGGTAAGGCAATGCGCCACTCCACGTTGTTTAGGGTTACGGCTTCGAGTGGTAGCAGTTCTTCAACATAGGACAGTTCCACTAAGTAGCCGTTGGACAGGGTGTAGTGTGCAGTGGGATCTTGGTACCAATGTAAGGGATGAATAAAGGTGCGATCGCGAAACGTGAGTTGATAAGGCGAATCGGCGTTCGGATCGTCGCGAATGTAAGGTTCTTCTAGAGCGTAGGCAATGTAACAGAGGGGTTCTGCCGCTGCGGTTGGTCTATAAAACGCAATGCCTGTGGGTGAAGCAAAGGGCGTCAATGTCTTAAAGCGAACTTGGCCTGTGGTGCGGTCTAAGCAAAAGACCGTTTGTTCAGTATGATCACATACCCAAAGTTCGGTCTCGGTTGCGGCCATTGACTTGAACCCTACCCCAACTTGGGGCAAACGAACCGTCAGTTGTGCTTTCTCGCGGTCAAAGCCGTAAATATGACCTGCCTGTGGACAGGCCACATAAACGATTGAGTCCCAAACGGCCACCCCGCTCACTGGATGGGGTAGTCGTGCAAACAGGTTAGGTGTCAGGGTTTGGCGATCACACCAAAATACTTCCTGTCCTTTTGCAAACCAGATTTGATTGTCCCAAACTGCTAATCCACTGGCTTCTACCCAGTCACCCACACTATGAGGGTTAAGAATTTCAGTATTGTTTGTGTGGGGATTAATGCGAACCAAATAGCCTCTGATGCGGTCTAGCCCTAGTAAATGACTTCCATCACTGGCCAGTCCCGATAGCGCATAAACGCCGAAAGGGCGAACCGTAGAAAACTGCAAAGAAGCATCGAAAACCGCGCTTTCGGAAGTAATCATGAACGAATAACTTGTAATAAAGACTGAACACTAGCGATATACTGCTAGGGTGCCTCTGCTGAGGGTATTGCACTGTATTCATGAGTCTATCGTTTTGCAGGTCGAGATGCAGCGATCACAGCCTGTCGTTCTGAGAACTTCGTCTGCAAATCCTAACTTACGCCAGCATATGCAATCAGCAGTTCCCTAAGTTCGTGCCAAGATAACCTGTTTAAGCGATTGCTGATCCCTAAGGGAGCCTTGTTTGAATGAAAATCGTTTACGATCCCACCCACGACATCCTACAAATTTCCTTGCGCGAAGGCACCATCGAAGAAACAACCCAGATATCACCTGGCGTCATCTTCGACTACGACAAAGACGATAATGTGATTGGGATAGAGCTACGAAAGGCATCTCAACGATTAGACAATCCTTATTCCCTTTCGTATGTCGTTGGGGAAGTGAATACCAACAAGCCTCAACCCAAACGATAAAACGATAAAGGGTTCAGGAGTATTTTGCTCTGCATGAGCTTGACACTCCTGAACCACACGTTCACTA
>DATNQK010000264.1:0-1817 GCA_036704065.1 Stenomitos sp. | reverse complement strand
TAGTGGGAGGTAGGAATGATACCGCGGCAGCCAAGATGGAACTCATGAGACAATGCGGCATATATGTCGTTGAATCGCCTGCCGATATAGGCACTACTGTTGCCGGTGCATTGAAGACTGAAGCGGGAAAGTGAGTGCAGGGGGCAAGGTGCAGGGTGCAGGGTGCAGGGTACAGGGTGCAGGGTGCATGGTAGTCTATGCCTAAATAACGTTGACTCTTTTTTGATTGATCTTAATACTTTTTAAATTATTATGTTTTACTGTTAATAACGGGAGATAACCTGGAAGGTTATCCTCGTTGTTAACAGTATTTTTGAACTCAACCGGTGTTAGTTTTCCTAATGATGAATGCGGTTTATCTGTATTATACATAATTACAGCTCTTTCAAGCAATCTTTTGAGGGACCTCATATCTGTTGGCCCATATGGATAAAGATAATTGTTTTTGATAATGCCATTAAGCCGTTCTGCATGTGAGTTTTCATAAACCTTTTCCTCCGTCATAGAGTTGATCATTCCTAGATCCCTTGTTATATCTTTAAATTCATTGCAATAATATTGGCCTCCTCCATCTGAATGAAGAATAGCACCTTCTAAACTGGCGCGGCCTCTTTCCTTAATTAATCTGTTCAGAGCTGGGATCGTTGTGCATTCTGTTCTTAAGTTCTCGCTTTCAGACCAGCCCACTATCTCACGATTATAGAGATCCATTATTAAGGTCAGATAACAGGTTTTCGAACCCAAATCATAGTATGTAATGTCACTCACAAAAACCTGGTTGACACGTGTAACCCTAAGATCCTTGATCATATTCGGGAACCTGGTCACCCCAAGACTGTTTGTTGTAACCCTGTAATTACGCAGTCGTTTAATCCTGTAACCTGAGTCCATGCAAAACCTCTCAAACTGATCACGGCCCATGCATTCTGGCTTAAGCTTAAAATAAATGTCCCTGGCCGACATTCTGGGATGGTCTCGCCGGATCTCATTGATAAGAGGAAGAAGTTGATCCTGTTCTTCAAGCTTGTATCTGCGGCGATGTAACATCTGATAAAATGATTGTTTACTTATCCCTAACACATCAAATAACTTGCTTAACTTTTTTCTTTCTTGCTTCCGGTTGAAGTAGTACCAGACGAGAGCTTGGAACCTACTTTTTTTTTGATGTCCACACCGTAGGTCTGCTCGGCTATCTCGATCATCTTATCTTTGAACTCAAGCAGAATTTGCTTCTGTCCGACTAAACGCTCGAGCTCCTTGATCCTTTCCTCAAGTGCTTTAATCTTCTGAGTATCGCTCTTCGCTTCAATTACTTGCTTTACTTGCTTCTTTGCCATTGTCGAATATTTGTAAATCCATTTGTAAACTGATGTTCTGCTTACTTGATAAGTACTACAAATATCGCCAATAGATGTTATTCTCCTTTCTAACTCCCTGACTTTCTTTTTTTTGAAATCTTCACTAAAAGACCTCTTATACTGAGGTTTAATCTCGTGATCAAAATAACTTACCTTTGTCATAACGTTAACATTTTTTGGTCAACGCATTTCAGGCACTGACAGTGATTCAGACCTGCAACATGCAATATGCAACCTCAACTCTGATTTCCAGTCCACTCCAGGTACTCTGGCGCTGTCCAGGCACTTTTTAGTGCACTTTGATGCACTTTTACTATCTTTGGCCCTATTGTTAACCAAAAACAACTGAAATGGGATTATTAAGCGGAAAGACAGCCCTGATTACAGGGGCCTCAAGAGGAATAGGAAAATCTATTGCTCACCGGTTTGCTCTCGAGGGTGCAAATATTGCTATCACAA
>DATNQK010000263.1:0-8402 GCA_036704065.1 Stenomitos sp. | reverse complement strand
AGGATTAAATGATCGCTGGATATTAGCTCCGCTTAATAAACCGAACTTGCAAAAAGAAGCAGCGGCGTTTGCAGCATCCAAGCAGGCGGCGCAGCAAAGCCATTTCCTAGCTGTGCAGTCAGGGCCGCAAGATGAATCTTTTGCAGGTTTTTGGTTGTTGCAAACCTTAGCGCTTGAATAGGACCGCAATGTCGAGCGTGCTCCCGACCATTTTTGAGGTTGCGCAGCAGGTGCTGGATTGTTCCCGACGTGCGGGCGCAGGAACTGCTGAGGTGTTTATTGAGCGATCGCTGCATCGTCCTGTTCTGTTTGAAGCCAATATCCTCAAGCAAATCGAAACGAGAGACTCCGAAGGCATTGCCCTCCGGCTCTGGGTGGATGATCGACCTGGCATGGCGGTGGCCTACGGCGAGTTTCAACCCGAGGACTTGGTCGAAACGGCGATCGCCCTCAGCAAACTCAACGAGCCAGAACAGATTGAACTCACGGTTTCTCCACCAGAAGTCCAAGATGGCCTCTACGGTGAATCGGTTGAAGTGCAACAACTGATCGACTGGGGTCACACAGCACTGTCCCAACTGCTCACCCGCGAGTTCCGCGACTTGCAGTGCGTACTGGAACTGGATTCCGAAATCGCCACCACCGCACTCCTCAATTCCGAAGGACTCACCTGTCATTACACCGAGCGCACCCTATCTATTTATGGGGCCGCAGAGTGGGTGCGTGGCGAAGATTTCTTGTGCGTAGAGGCCGAACAGACCCAGCGTTATCCCCTGGATATTCAGCAGTTTACGACGAGCATTGCAGAACGCCTGCGGTGGGCTAAGCGGCGTAGCAAATCCCCGCGCGGCCATGTACCTGTCCTCCTCACAGGGCGAGCCGCAGAAGTGCTGTGGACAACTGTGGAAGCAGCCCTCAATAGTAAGCGTGTGCTAGAGGGTGCCTCACCGTGGAGCGGACGACTCGGCGAGCCAATCATTTCGCCAAACCTAACGGTATTCCAAGATCCGCAGATTGGTCCCTTTGGCTGTCCCTTCGACGATGAAGGCACCACAACCCGTCGGGCAGACTTGATCCGAGATGGCGTTTTGCAACTGTTCTATACCGACCGTGCCACAGGCCGCATATTGGGCAGTGGCAGTACAGGGAACGGATTTCGACCAGGGCTAGAACGATACCCCAGCCCTGGAATGTTTAATTTGATGGTGGCACCCGGATTGGACGATTTTGAGGCAATCGTGGCCAAGATGGAAGACGGGTTGATAGTGGATCAAATTCTTGGGGATGCGGGCAGTATCTCCGGCGACTTTGCCGTCAATGTTGACCTGGGCTATCGCGTCAAAAAAGGGGAAATTGTAGGCCGCGTTAAGGATACCCTCGTCTCAGGCAATGTCTATGCAGCACTTAACCAAGTGACGGCCTTAGGCAAAGACACCGTTTGGCATGGCTCATACTGTACGCCATCCGTCTTGGTAGAGGGGTTATCCGTCACCGCTTAAATCATCTAGGCGAAACAAAGGTAAAAGCGGATCAGAACAAGCCCTCATTCTCAGCACAAGTTCCACCTGCACCCCTTGCCACAAATTGCAATCACCGCAGTCTCTAGTAGCAATCTTGGGCTGATTTACTGCCTTTTTAACCCTGAATGGGGAGTTTATGCACCAGCAAGTCGCGTCTTTTGGATGTGGATCCGCCGCAGGGCTAGTCTTAGACTAAGATGAGGGTTAGCCCATCAGGGGCTGATTGCGAATCATTACAGTTCGGTGGGAGCAAGACTGTGGAACAACAAACCGTTAATTGCGCTGAAGCGTGCGTCAACGGCTGCATATTAGGCGATGCTTGTCCGCACCGCGAGCATGTTGCTGCAGCCTCCAGTTTTATCCAAAATAAATCGATGGATGAAATTCTGGCGATCGCCGAAGAGAGCGTCCGCAAAAAAATTACTGAAAATACCCAACGGTACCTTCCCGATTTACCAACCTGGCCGAACTAAGGCCAATGGCCTCAACCGCCTCATACACAGCTTGGCTCTCTTTCTCTGTACCCCTTCAAACCTGAACGCGTAACCTTAGAGGACTATCGCGTTCTATTTGTTTATGGCTGCGGAGGACGTTTGCGGGTGGATTGGAAACGCTTGCAGCGACGGCATTCTCGATAGCCCAACTGATCACGGTTGTTCCAAATATACTTCCATTGGTGCAGCCCCAAGAAGCAAAGAAGTCTGCCAATCGCTCTCGTGAATTGTTTCATCAGTCCTCCCCCCTCGTTATCGAGTGCATGCTGTCAGGACGTTGCCTAGGAAGCCTCTGTATCAAGATCGGACAACACCGCTTTGGCGATCGCTTGCAGTTGAAACGTTGCAGGGAAAGTGCCCTCTTCTTTGATGCGACGAATATCTTCAGCCGGAATACGCACCTGCATCTGGGTTCCCACTGCACGCACAATATCCCCTCGATCTACAATTCCGGCCACACTATCGGCAGGCGTTAAAACGGTAATCATGGGCAACTGTTGCGCTTCCAGGGTCTGAATTACAGCCGCCAAGGGTGTATTCTCGCGTACCGTAGCAATCTCAGTTAGGGGATGGGTAATGTCTTGAACGGGGCGTTGTTCCCACTCACTGCGCTCAATGGCATGCAGGTCATCAATTTTGACCAGCCCTCGGTAGCGCCCCTGTGAGGCGGCAAAGTATGTGGAGGAATGGGATTGCTCTAGGACGTAGCTATCGGCAAAGGAGCGCAAGGATTGATCGGCATCTATGACTTTATAGTCTCGTGTCATCGCATCCTTGGCTTGCAGCCGTAGCAACACTTCCTGGAGGTCAGTAAAGCGGTCATAGGCCGAGGCGTTGCGTACCGCAAACCATCCCAATAGGGCAATCCAAAGGCCCCCTCCACCATCTCTAAAGCCAGAGAGCAGCGTAACCGTAAGCCCTAAGACAACCGCAGTCCAGCCCAAAAATTGGCCAATACGGGCCGCCCAATGGACACCCTTAAAGCGACTACCTGTGACCTGCCACACTAAAGCTTTCAGCACTTGCCCTCCATCTAAAGGCAACCCAGGAATGAGGTTGAATAAGGTCAAGACTAAGTTAATGCTGGCTAAGGTTCCCACTATTTCTGCCAGGGGACTATCCGGCGTGAGAACAGGCAGCAAAAGGCGCAGAACAACAAACAGAGTGATACTCACTAACGGGCCTGCGATCGCCACCTGGAAGGCCTTGCCTGGTGTTTTTGCTTCTTCATCTAAGGAGGCAATGCCACCAAACAAAAACAACGTAATGGAGTTAACTTTTGTGCCTTGAGCCTTGGCCACTAAACTGTGACCCAACTCATGGACCAACACTGACATAAAGAGCAGCAGAGACATGGCTAAGCCACCGCCCCAAACTTGCCAGGTTTCCCAAGAGGGATACTTGGTTTGCCAATCAGATCCATAACCTAAGGTGAACAGTCCCACAATAAATAGCCAGGACGGATCGATCAGAAGGGGAATGCCAAAGATGGTACCGACTTGCCATCCTGGACGTGCGCGGTTTTGCATGGTCAATGCTCTCTATTTGCGGTCCTATTGTTATGGTAGCGAGGCAGGCTCCTGGGTTTGTGCCCTGAAACGAAGCTTTGAAGTTTCTCGGTTGCACTTTTGCGTTAGAACGTTGCTTGCAGCAGATCGTCGGGCTTCAGGTTGGCATGCACCACCTGACCATCGCGAAACCAAATCACCCGCTGGGTGGTCCGTGCTACATCCGCTTCATGGGTCACCATCACAATGGTGATTCCAGAGGCATTCAGTTCAGCAAAGGTGCTTAAAATTTCTTGGGTGGTTTTAGAATCCAGCGCACCCGTGGGCTCGTCGGCCAATAACATCACTGGGCGGTTCACAATGGCTCTGGCGATCGCCACCCGTTGTTGCTGACCCCCAGACAATTGATTGGGTCGGTTATATAACCGCTCACCTAACCCCACCTGCTGCAATGCGGCGATCGCCCGTTCCTTGCGCTCTGCACTCGGAACATCCGCATAAACCATGGGCAACATCACGTTCTCAAGGGCACTGGCCTGCTGCAAGAGATGAAATTGCTGAAACACAAACCCGATTTTGCGATTGCGGACATGGGCCAACTGATCATCCGTCATCTGGTCTACAGCTTCGCCATCTAGGTAGTAATGCCCTGCCGACGGCCGATCCAGACAACCAATAATATTCATCATGGTGGACTTGCCCGAACCGGACGCTCCCATAATGGCGCAGTATTCGCCTGCATTGACCGTCAAATTGACATCGTTGAGGGCATTTACGGCTGTTGCACCGTTACCGTAAGTTTTACAAATACCCTCTAGACGCACAATGACTGCTGCATTATGCCGATAGGTGCTATCCAAGGAAAACATGGGGCTCACATTCGCACTGACTTCTGTTCCTATTGTGACTGTTGCGCTGCAAAATGGTGGGCATCAAGGGCTGATTACGCGTTAGAACTGTCTTTAGGCGGATCGTCGCTGTGAAATTCTAGGTTGTGTATGGCTGTTTCTTGTAGTCCCGATCCCATAGACACGTTGCCAGGTCTGAGCCAGGAAGACTGTCGTAAGTTGCATCAACTGGACTTACACACGATCGCCGCACTTAGGGCAGCCACTGCAACGACTTCACAACAAGCTCAGCTAGCTAGCCGACTAGCTGTGCCGGAACGCTGGGTGCGCAAATGGTCGGCATTGGCGGAACTGGCCCAGTTACCGAGCGTGGGGTCTCAGTATTGTGGGGTGCTACTTCACAGTGGGGTACTATCTGTGGCCCAGTTGGCAACTTTTTCAACCCATACGTTGCATCGCAAAATTTTACGCTTACAGGTGGTCACAACTCAACGCCGCGAATTGTGTCCCCACCCTGGAATTGTGAGCCAGTGGATTCAAGAGGCGCGTCAAACTCAGATGCGATCGCCTGCGCAACGGCCCCCATCCCCCCATGCAGAGTAACCCCCCAATCTATCGGGTGCGTTATTTGTCGTTAGGGCAGTGGCTTGCAGATCAATTGGCAACGGCGATTGCGCAACTCGATGGAAAAACCCACTCAGGATTGGTCATCGCCTTACCTCCCTTTAGCTGTAGCACGCGTCAGTTTGGTACCCTAGCATCGCCGTTGCTGCTCCAACTTGCTAGCCAACGGCAAACCACCCCCTCTCTATTGGGAACCCAATTGATATCACAGTTGACTGTGCAGGCTTGCAGCCCGTTTAAACCCACATTTTCACTGCAAGCTGAAGGATGGCTGTATGCCCATTTTTGCGATCTTGCCCTGGCTCAATGGCTGCAAACCTTGTGGTGCCAACCGCCCCTCGTATTCACTGGGCGATCGCCCAAGCTTGAAGCGGAGGCCGTAGAAATAAGACCCGGCGTGAGTACAGATCCGCTATTGTTTCAGCTGCAATATGCCCATGCGCGCTGTTGGAGCCTCTTGCGTTTAGCTGCCCAAGAATACAATCTAGAGCAACCTACAAAACAAGGAACACCCTCTGAGTATCCTTCCGGTAGTCCTTGGCTCACCAAAACCCAACTGCTTTGCCTCACAACACCAGCCGAGCAACACCTGCTCCTGCAACTAATGCAGTTCCCTGGCTCAATTGCTACCCAGAAGCAAATCTATGGCATCCCACATCGGCACTGGATGAACACAGCAACCTGCCTAGAGCAGCCCCTTGATTTAAAACGATTGCGCCGCTCCAGTCAGACCTGGAGCGAGGCGGTTTTAGCGTTCTACCGCGACTGCCGGATGTTTGGCGACCTTTACCGCCACAGTCCCGACCTTGTGCGTTCACGGATTACCCTGGTGTCGATTGTGCAGCAAGTGCTCCAAGTGATCCTGAACCAGTTTTGGCACATTGAAGCACCAACCACCCTCTAGACTGAGAGCGGCCTACTAACCACACTCAGGCTGAGCCGTTTACAGTACCCGCAGAATACTCGGAATACTATCTACCGCTTCCAATGCCTGAATTTCAGCCAATGCGGTGCGGAAATCGCCTTCGCGCACGGAATGGGTGACGACCACAATTTCAGCGAGATCGCCTTGGAATCCAGTCTGCACCAGCGACTCTAAGCTAACGCCATGACGTCCAAAGCTGGTGCCCAGATGCCCAATCACACCAGGATGATCTTTGGTCAAAAACCGCACGTAAAACCGAGTGTTGAGGTTCTCAATGGGTTCTACATCGCTGTAGGAGTGGTGCGCACAGGAGAGCAGTGGGTGCATCAAGGGCGCATCAGGGTCATGGGCAGACAGTCCAGTTTTCAACAGCGCCACAACGTTGATCACATCCGAGACAACTGCACTTGCCGTTGGGCCAGCCCCAGCACCAGGGCCAAAGAACATCACCTGACCAAGCGGTTCTCCTTCAAGCAAGATGGCGTTATACACATCATTGACGCTGGCCAAAGGATGATGTTTGGGCACCAACGTCGCATGAACGCGCACTTGCAGGGGGCTCGATGCATCGGAGGTTGTTGGGTTGGATGGGCTAGCCTCAGCATGTTTGGCGATCGCCAACAGTTTAATGACAAAGCCGAGCTTGTCGGCATAGTTAATATCAGACGCACTGACATGGCGGATCCCTTCGCGATGCACATCTTCTAGCTTGATGCGACCGCCAAAGGCAAGGGACGCCAAAATTGCAATTTTATCCCCTGCATCCAAGCCATCCACATCGGCGGTGGGGTCGGCTTCGGCATAGCCTAAACGCTGGGCATCGGCCAGGATATCAGCAAAATCGCGGCCTGATTCTTGCATCTGGGTGAGGATGTAGTTCGTGGTTCCGTTCAAAATCCCCATCACGCAGGTAATGCGGTTGGCTCCCATCGATTGCTTCATGGGCTGAATGACGGGAATACCGCCTGCCACCGCCGCTTCAATCATGACGTAAACACCTGCTTGATTCGCAGCAGTAAAAATTTCGTCACCGTAGCGGGAGATGACAGCCTTGTTGGCCGTCACCACATGCTTACCATGGGCGATCGCCTGCAAAATGAGGCTGCGTGCAGGCTCAAGCCCACCAATCACCTCTACGACAACATCCACTTCCGGATCGCTGACAATTGCATTGAGATCCGTCGTCACAGCTTCAGGCGGCAATTCCACAGACCGGGGCTTGTCGGGCGATCGCAGACCCACGCGATACAGCTCCACCGCTTGTAGCAAAGGATGCCGTCCTTGGCGATCCTGCAAAATTGCGGCGACGCCAGACCCCACGGTACCGAGACCGAGTAAACCGATTTTGAAACCCACAGTCTTTCCTTTAACCCTCTGTCACTTCACCTATTGTGACATTGACGCGTCCTTCCGTAGCAGGACTTAAGGACGTCCTTCGTTGCTTTGGCTAACACGGGTGGGAATGGGCTCTGGAGCAATCGCCAACGACAAGGGCTGCCCGTTGCGCTTAATTTCCACTTGTAAAGACTTGCCAGTCCCTGTATCTTCAACGCTTTGCTGAACTTGACTGGCCTTCGTCACCACTTGTCCGTTGATTTTTTTGATCACGTCTCCAGGACGTAAGCCAGCCCTTAGGGCTGGAGAGTTCGGCAACACTTGGTAAATGAGCACACCCTCATCTTCTTGGATCCTTATATTAGAGCTAGGGTCAGCATTAATTTGCTGCCGCAACTCTGGCGAGAGGCTGGTCATACGAATGCCCAGAAAAGGGTGATTGACCTTACCAGTGGCAATCAGCTGATTCGCAATCCGCTGCGCTGTTTTGATGGGAATCGCAAAACCTAACCCTTGCGCACCCCCAATGATTGCCGTATTCATGCCAACGACTTGGCCATATTGGTTGAGCAGCGGCCCACCAGAGTTGCCTGGGTTAATCGCAGCATCAGTTTGAATAAAGCCCACCCGCTTGTCGGGCACCCCAATGTCGCCACTGGTACGCCCAGTTGCGCTAATAATCCCTGCTGTCACGGTGTTGTCTAAACCCAGCGGATTACCAATGGCGATCGCCCATTCTCCAGGTCGCAGTTGATCCGAATCGCCGACTTGCACCACGGGCAAATTGTTGGCCTGAATTTTGACAACAGCCACATCCGTCAAACTATCTTGGCCCAGCACCTTACCCTGAAGCGAGCGTCCATCTTTGAGCAATACCGTTACAGTATCTGCCCCATCGACCACATGGGAGTTCGTTAGAATCAGACCGTCTTTACTGAGAATAAAGCCCGAACCTGTACCGCGCTCTACTCGCGTTCGACTATTCGGGACTTCTGCGCCAAAAAACTGACGGAAAAACGGATCGTTAAAAATGGCTGGAACACGAGTTCTTACTGTTCTTGCCGAGTCAATCCGCACAACCGCTGGTCCTACTTTTTCCACTGCTTTGGCAATAAAGTTTTGATCGCCCGAGGCAAAAGGAGCCGACA
>DATNQK010000262.1:0-3175 GCA_036704065.1 Stenomitos sp. | reverse complement strand
AATAACGCGAAGGTCGTGAGTTCGATCCTCTCATGGGCCAGATTATTTCTTCTTTAATTGATGGCGTCTTATGATAATGGCCTCTGTGGCGCAATTGGCTAGCGCGTTCGGCTGTGAACCGAACGGTTGGTGGTTCGAGCCCACCTAGGGGCGTTATGACATATTTTGAACCGCTCCTTTTGCTTGCACGCATTACGTCCACGCCAACGAAGGGCTTGAAACGAAACTGAAACTGATTAACTAAGATTGATGCATTATGCTTCCGGTTTCCAAACCATCGATTAGATAATTAGCGAAATCATTTGAACCGCGATGCACTACACAAGCCGTTAATTCAACACAGCCAGGTTACTATCTTAAATGGAGTCTCGTTTGTCTAATGACTATCTAATCGCCAATTTAATCATGATTGTCATCCGAGATCGCTTTGCACTAAAATTTTCCAAACGTATTACATTACAGGTGACGTTACCAAACCAGACCGATTCTTTCTCGAGCTGCAAATGGGAGGGCATGTAAGAAGAGTTTCAGGCTTCACAATGTACATTAATTGCAAAGGAGTCAGGATTCGTATAACATGTACTTTTTCCCATACCGGGAATTGAACCCGGGCCTCCCGGGTGAGAGCCGGGTATCCTAACCACTAGACAATATGGGACATACATCGTATGGTGGCCATCAGCCTTTGAGCCCGTGGCATAAACTTGAGGTTTACCGTAGTCACCTCCCATCGCTCTCTCACCATCTAGCTTCAGCAAGGGTCGAGAAGGAGGATTTGATTGCCCTAGATTTTGAATACCGCAAGGAGATTTTGGAAGAATAGTCGGGGTACCAACCACCGCAGCGGTTAACTTCTTTTACGCCGATAGACGAGTCGGCGACTTGGCACCTTTAGTTTGCCTGAAGACGCAGACGTTTGGACCCTCGCAAGAGCTATTCAACTTCTCTCCAGTAGCGACCCACTGATTAGAGAGGTATTAAAAGAACAGCTCAATGATACAGTATTGCGAGGTTTTAATGACGGAATAGCACCGGCGACGCTCCTGGTCGGGCCATACCTATCAGGCTCAATCGAGGAGGGGTTATACCGCCTGAGATTTGCGCGTGGTGGCAAAAATCTCTGGAATAGTTCCAGGGCTGCTGGCAAACGGTTGAGGATGAGAATCGATGTATCCGACGACAGAATAATTCGCGTTATCGCCGATGACATCTCCTCGATCCCAGCCATAGGGGTGCGCGGCCTTCGCCAAGTTGTCCAAAAACGCCACACTGATAGGTTTACACATGGTGTCCACCAATGACAAGTCGCTAGAACCTTGGCTTTGTACACCACTACGAAAGACATTGTGCGCCAAATCTCCACAAGGACTTAGTTGGGGCATGACGATTGGCGATATCTTTTTCGAATAAGATTGGACTTGCATCCTTTAAGAGGCTATGTCTGGTCTTCGCCACCCAACCAGCCTTGCCGTCGCTGCGGCGATTCCATGGGCAAAGAAAGCGTTTCAATTGCTCAAAAACTGCAAGATGAATATGTCTCAGTACACCAAGAGACATAATGTGATCATGGATATCCTGGCCGGTCTTCTGACCAAGGAAGGTTTGAATCCCTCAAAAAATCGACAAATCGAGGGAAGCGGACTCGTACTGACTTCGAACTCGAGATCTCAGGATATAGGGCACTTATCGATGTCAGAGTGTCTTACGATACAGTCCCAAACCTGGGAAATGCACGAGATGAAAAGATAGCTATATCTAACATAATATCAACATCTGGGGGTCACCTTACCTGTGATAGTTGGCTCTCTTTGCTCTTGGCTTCCATCGAATGATGACAGCCGTGCATTCCTTGGTGTCAGTGACAGAAAATGGGCGACTTTTAGCAAGAAGGCCCGAGTAGCGGTAATAAAGGGTTCTATGGATATAATCCGAGAAACTTTAAAAGCGCAGGGCAGCAAAATTGAAGATGCGGATCCCTTACCTCCTTCTCTTTTTATTCTTCATTATTTTAACTCGTTTTTTTTATCTTTTTCGATCTAAATATTGTATTAAATTGTTGATCCCCTCCCTTGTTTGCAAATTTTGCGTTCCATTGCCCATTTTGAATTGTTTGAATTCGATATTTTAAATGTATGAATCCAAAAATGCGTTTTTGCCGTCCTATATTCATGTATTATTGATTAAGGCCTCGTGATTGGCATTTAATGAAGATGAAATTAAAATAAACCCCATTAAAACACTAGAAAATATGGGACATGCGTATGTTGAGCAGCACCCACCCCCTAACGCCCATCGAAATTTGCGCAGCGGGGTACCCTGCACCATTGGCTTTAGGAGCTCTAGTGGGGGCCCAAATCAGCCAATAGGAAACTGGCGTTAGACTACGGACAGACCGCCAGGCAGATAGACAGACAGACAATTAAACTCGGCGTGTCCTAGTATTCACTATGTTCATTCTCGGAAAAATAATCCCGGTCCTACATCAACGACCACCGACGGCTACCCCTGCGTCTTGATATCCACCATTGGATGACAAGCTAGGTATAAGTTTCAACTGGAACGAGTAACAACGACCGCCTTTTCAAATCGCCAACTCAATTGTGGTTCGATTCCAATTTGGCTAATATAAAACCAACTAAAGTATAGAAACCCAAATCGAGTACGTTAGCTTATGTTTACGTGCCAAGACACCTCATTACCAAGATAAGAATTAGTTTCATTGATTAATTGTTATGAAAGCTTGAATGTAGCTGTATGAATAGCGATTTCTCATACATACTTCAGAGGCTTTCATCCCATGTGTGGCACTCAAACTTCTATCATGATATTTAACAGGACACTCGAAATGAAAACGGTAGAGATATTCCCATACCGGGAATTGAACCCGGGCCTTCCGGGTGAAAGCCGGATATCTATTCTATACTATATACTAAATTGCTTGGTCGGCCCTCAGGCGCCCTGTGCTTTTAAGCCTATCTAACTGTACAGCTGTTGCCCTCAGGCATCAACGAGCCCTTGAAAATTTAAATTTTCATAAAAATATACAAATTAGTATCTGGTTACTCAGTTGCGCTTATCCGTCCATGCTTCCTGCCATTAGTAGCCTATCTTTGGGATCGAACTCACGTCAGATATGAGCAGTTCGTATTATTGAACTGTGGTGCTCTCCACTATA
>DATNQK010000261.1:0-2631 GCA_036704065.1 Stenomitos sp. | reverse complement strand
CGAAGCGAATAAAAAAGCCCATCGGGAAAAACTGGAATATGAACGCGAGCTGTTGGAGGTGCAGCTTAGAGCTAAGCGGGTGTTGGCATTACAGGTGCAATGCATTTGCAGTGCTGTGTTGAACCTTGTCCTGGTGCTGGTGCTCGGTGTAGCGCTGGGCAGCTTTTGGGGCGTGAACTATATCGCCGATGGTGTGCTGTGCTTTAAGGCCAACCAGTTGTGCAACAGCCTCAGAGTGCGATCGCCCAAGGTCGTTCACTAAGAAGATGTTGACGCTTCACTGGTGAGGCTAGCCCACCGTTTTGCATGTGGTTCTGGAATCACGCTGATGAGTGCGGAGCCATTGTCAGTTCTCTTCTAGAATTCACAATGGCTCTCGCATCAATCCCTATCACAGCACTGTAATGTGGAGGATAATTAAAGGGTAGGCAGTAGTGGAGGTGCCCGTTATGCGCCTTACGATGGCATTTGTACAACAGTACCGAGATCTGTTGATAGGAGTAATGGCCCTGCTTTTGGCCTGTGCAGTAATTGGGCTGCTGACAGCAGCACCGCTGATTTAACGTCAGTTACATCATTTGCTTGGCCCAACACTATTTTCAATCAGTCTTCCCAGCTCAGAACATAACCTGTGTATTTCTTCAAGGTGAGCGATCGCTTATGGCTCTAGGGAGGGGACAACCCAGAACTGGCTTACAATAGCAAACGGTTGTCTGGGCGATCGCACTTTGAAAACAGATACGTTACTGTATGACCTCTTTTTGCATGCACCAGGGACACTTTTTGAGTTACTCGGTCAGTCTGCCGATCTCGCTAAAGACTATGAATTTAGGTCAGTCGAGGTCAAACAGCTTGCATTTCGGATTGATGGGGTCTTTCTGCCCAAGCCTGAAGCTGAAGACCAAACGGTCATTTTTCTAGAATGTCAGTTCCAAAATGACCCGTTGTTCTACCATCGCTTCTGGGCTGAAATCGCCAATTACATCAAGCAATATCCCCAAACTGTGGATTGGAAAGCTGTGGTTCTGTTTGCCAATCGCGCTGCTGAACCGAGTCATCGGCAGTTAGTGCGCTCTTTCGTCTACTGCGACCAAGTCCAGCGCATCTATCTGGATGATTTTCAGGGAGTACCCTCCGACCGATTGGGCATTCAGATTGTGCAGTTGATTCTGGCTACCCCAGACGAATCTGTGGTGATCGCCCGTAATCTGCTGAGTCAGACTCAACAGAAGGCACAAGGCCAACCTGAGTTAGTGGCAATGCTAGACTTGATTGAAACGGTAGTTGTTTATAAATTTCCCCAACTAAGCCGGGAGGCGATTGCAGCCATGCTGGGTCTAAGTGAACTCAAGCAGACACGGGTTTATCAAGAAGCCAAGGAAGAAGGACGCACTGAGGGTGAGCTGTCAATTGTCTTGAAACAGCTCAATCGCCGTCTTGGAGCACTTCCTGAAGCTGTTGAAGCCAAGGTACGATCTTTGTCCTTGGCACAGGTTGAGGCACTCGGGGAAGCACTGTTAGATTTTGCTACTCTGGCTGACCTCAACGCTTGGCTCAAAAGTTTTGCTTAATCTCACGCAGTACAACACGCTACTTGATCCGGCTCGATATAGAGTAAGTGGTACCTCAATACAGAAATCAATAGATTGCGTATCACTTTACACCTTTGGTACGAAAGCGCCGTAGCATTTCTCCTACAGTCGCCACAATCAAGACACCAACCATAATGGTGATAGCATCATGCCAGTTCGGTTTGAAGCCCCCTAACGCTACCAGTAAGGTTGTTGCCGCAGCGGGTGGGTGAGAGGCTTTCAGGATAAAACCAAACAGCATATTGAGCGCCACTGCAAGGACAGCCGCTCCCACACGAGCGAGAGTGAGTTCACCCGTAGAAAGCACCGCAGGCGCAACACTGGCTCCTAACATGAGAACAGCAAGAATTCCCGCGATTAGACCATGAAAGTGACCCATCACGGTGTTATAAAATCGGGCGGTTGGCTGTTCGGGCTGCTCGGCTTGCAAAAAGGCAGTTGGCCCCAAACTCGGAAATAGCCAGGGTTGGTGAGCCAGCACACCCAGTAATCCCACAATTAACATCAGAAGTGCTGCTGCAAGTGGTGCCCAGACAATATCGGGTACACCAGGAGGATAACGGTTTGTATGCTGAGCCCGATCACTTTGAGAGGATTTGGTTGATGTCATACACGGTTCAATCTGCTACAACCAGAATTTGAGGTGCCGCCTGTTTGATTCGAGTCAACAACCAAGCTTGTTGACGGTGGGTTTGCACATCGAGCTTTTGGCAGAGGGCTTCTAGCTCCAAATCCCTTAGCGCCTTGGCAGCCTGCAAAATCACAAGCCAACACAGATGCACTTCGTTCGTAATCAGCCACAGATCATGCAAGTCTCGCAAAAGTGCGAGACTACCCGACCTCGGTTCTTCAAACAGCGATTGGCTCAACCGTTCTGGTTCATCACTTTTCTCTTCGGAGTAATACCAATTCGCCAATTTAAGGCTACAGATGATACAAGGAGAATGAAGGGTTCGGTAAAGATGAATGCCAGGCGTCTACAAGCTAGATATTGCCGAAAGCGAAGCAGAGCTCAAGCAACTGCTGAGAAACCAAAAAA
>DATNQK010000260.1:0-8959 GCA_036704065.1 Stenomitos sp. | reverse complement strand
GCGATTGGGATTGGCACTGAACTGCTGCATCTGGCATTCCACGGTACAGCGTCGCGGATGGGTGGGCTCACCTGTGCTGAGCTGGCTCAGGAATTGATGGCCTTCCACCAGCGCGCATTTCCAGAACTGTCCCTCAAGAAGCTGGAGAACTTTGGGTTTGTGCAGTACCGTCCCGGTGGCGAGTACCACATGAACAGTCCTGAAGTGGCCAAGGCACTCCACAAGGCGATCGCCGATAAGCAATACGACCACTACGACGTCTACAAAACGCAGCTCCAGAGTCGGCCCATTACCGCCTTGCGCGATCTCTTAACGTTCCACAGTGATCGCCCAGCCATTGCGCTGGAAGAGGTTGAGGACGTCGCATCCATCATGCAGCGCTTTTGCACGGGTGGGATGTCCTTAGGTGCCCTCTCGCGAGAAGCCCACGAAGTTTTAGCGATCGCTATGAACCGCATTGGCGGGAAGTCCAACTCTGGGGAGGGGGGCGAAGATCCGGTGCGCTATGAAGTGCTGACGGATGTTGATGCCCAAGGTCAGTCATCCTTGCTGCCCCACCTCAAAGGGTTGCGCCAAGGGGATACAGCTAACTCTGCCATTAAGCAAATTGCCTCAGGTCGCTTTGGGGTAACCCCTGCCTACCTGATGAGCGCTAGACAATTGGAAATCAAAGTGGCTCAGGGGGCCAAGCCTGGGGAAGGTGGGCAATTGCCTGGCAAGAAGGTTAGCCCTTATATCGCCTCGTTGCGTCGCTCTAAACCTGGCGTGACCTTAATTTCGCCGCCACCGCACCATGATATTTATTCCATCGAAGACCTAGCGCAGTTGATCTTTGACCTGCATCAAATTCATCCTCAGGCGCAGGTGTCTGTGAAGCTCGTGGCCGAGGTGGGAATTGGTACCATTGCCGCAGGTGTGGCCAAGGCCAATGCCGATATTATCCAAATTTCTGGCCATGACGGTGGCACAGGTGCATCGCCCCTGAGTTCGATTAAACATGCGGGTAGCCCTTGGGAGTTGGGCCTAACCGAAGTGCATCGTGTATTGATGGAAAATCAGTTGCGCGATCGCGTCTTGCTGCGGGTCGATGGTGGCCTCAAAACAGGTTGGGACGTGTTGATGGCGGCCCTCATGGGTGCAGAAGAGTTTGGCTTTGGCTCCATCGCCATGATGGCTGAAGGCTGCATTATGGCCCGTATTTGCCATACCAATAACTGTCCAGTTGGGGTTGCGACGCAACAAGAGAACCTGCGGCAACGCTTTACAGGCTTACCGGAGCATGTGGTTAACTTCTTTGCCTTTGTGGCCGAAGAAGTGCGATCGCTGTTGGCAACCTTAGGGTATCGCTCCATCGATGAAATTGTCGGACGCGCCGATTTGCTGCAAGTGCGCGAGACCGCGCAACCGCATAAAACAGCGGCGCTCTCGCTCCAGTGCCTTACTCAGTTACCGGATACGCGCACAGATCGCAGTTGGCTGCGCCATGAAACTGTGCATAGCAATGGCCCAGTTTTGGATGACACCATCCTGGCAGATGCTGATGTCCAAGCTGCCATTCGCGGTCAGTCCAGCGTTGCCAAAACCTACCCCATCGTCAATACGGATCGGTCTGTCGGGACGCGGATTTCGGGTGTCATTGCTAAACAGTATGGGGATGCTGGATTTGAAGGTCGGGTTGACTTGAACTTCCAAGGCAGTGCAGGCCAAAGCTTTGGTGCCTTTATCTTGCCTGGCATGACCCTGACCCTCTCTGGTGAATCCAATGACTATGTCGGCAAAGGGATGCATGGGGGCGAAATCATCGTTAAGCTGCCCGTTGCTGCGACCTATCAAGGCAGCGACAACGTGATTATTGGCAATACTTGCCTGTACGGTGCGACAGGGGGTACGCTGTATGCCAACGGTCGTGCGGGAGAACGCTTTGCCGTGCGTAACTCCAAGGCCCAAGCGGTCATTGAAGGGGCAGGCGATCACTGCTGCGAATATATGACCGGGGGTGTCATCGTTGTCTTAGGCCCTACAGGCCGCAACGTTGCTGCTGGGATGACGGGCGGTCTTGCCTACTTCTTGGATGAAGCGGGTAACTTCCCCACGAAGGTCAATCCTGAAATTGTGCAGATTCAGCGGGTGATTGCCAAAGAGGGTGAGGCGCAACTGCGCGCGTTAATTCAATCCCATGCCGACCGGACGGGAAGTGCCAAAGCTCAGGACATCCTCAATCGCTGGGCGGAATACTTGCCGCAGTTCTGGCAAGTCGTGCCACCTTCAGAGGCTGATCAGCCAGAAACAAATCCTGAAGCGACTTCCGAGAAGGTGCTGACCTCTAAGCCTTAACTCGCTGCGTGAAATCGCTAAAGGCATCGAGCTTTCAACGGGGCAGTTGTGTTCCAAGAGAGCTCGATGTTTTTTTGTGGAATGGGCATCGGCGATCGCTCCGATTTCGATCTTGCAGAACGACTGTCAGCAAAGGATGACAGGCCGAATACCGACCTGAGGCCTCGGTATAATAAGGCTCTAGCAGGCCAAGGTTTATGACGACAGCCTGGGGCAAAAGTCTGCTGTCCCCCTAGGCTCCTGTCTCTTGAGGGGTATCTAGCCGGATGCGTAATGAATTTCTCGACAGAATCATCTCAGAAAGAGACTACAAAATATCGCTCCTGCGCGAAAATCTGGATGCAGGGGATTTAGACCAAGATAGTTTATTCCAACAACTTAATGCGATCGCCACACTGCAATATCGGCTGTTTGGCCACTCTGATATTATTACCCTGGTTGCAAAGTCAACGATTTACGAAAAACAAAAATTTGTGACCCAAAGTTTCTTGGTATTAGAAAAATCAATTTCTTTTGTAGATGGAATTGTGGCGGCTTTGGCGTCAGATTCGATGAATCGGCATCTTTTTAATTCTTATTATGGAATTAAAAATGAGGCTTCAGTTAGGGATAAGATTATAGAGAATGGCCAAAATGAAATCCTTGCCAGTTATAACCTGCAAATCCCTGATTTTTAAACTTCTATGGCATTGAGATGGGATGGGGATGCCTATCGTTACCGGAGCGCTGCAAGCGCAACCGTAAGCCTCTCCCCATGAAACAACTGATTCCTGCGGTGGTGCGACGGACGACTCGGGTTGGCCAGCGCTGGCTTCAAGATGTACAGCGTGGCGATTATCGACGTCTTGTACAGTTTTCTCCACCGCGAATTGAAAAGGGAAAAAGTCTAACCCCTACCCTTCAATTGGTGCAGGCAATCAAAGCCACAGAGTTTGCGGAAAATAAAATTCATAACGTGACCTTAG
The DNA here is from genome assembly GCA_036704065.1 of Stenomitos sp. GTDB lineage: Bacteria > Cyanobacteriota > Cyanobacteriia > Thermosynechococcales > Thermosynechococcaceae > JAAURS01. The sequence goes on along the minus strand of DATNQK010000260.1, from coordinate 5,660 downwards.
CCACGCAATCGTTGAATGATGTTGCGATTGAGCCAGGAGAATTGTTTTCTTTTTGGACCTTAGTGGGGCCACCAACAGCACGTCGAGGCTACCTGCCAGGACGCTCATTGGTTAACAATCAGCTTCAAGCCGAATATGGGGGTGGATTGTGCCAACTCTCAGGGATGTTGCATTATCTAGCATTGAAAGCGGGACTGGAAATCGTAGAACGCCATGCCCATTCGATTGATCTATACACCGATGAAACCCGTTTTGCGCCTTTGGGCTCAGATGCAACGGTGGTTTACGGGTATAAAGATTTCCGCGTTTTGAATTCGCTGGATCAGCCGATTTGCTTTCAGGTTGAGGTTACGCCTGAGGCAATGACCGCATGGCTTTGTGCGGCAACGCCTGTGACGGGATATCGGATCGAGTTTGCCACTCAAGTTCAGGGGGGTTGGACTGAGGTGGAAACTTGGCGGTGGCTCGACCCTGATACCGCCCCGCAATGTTTAGGTAAGTCTCGCTACACCCGCCTCACCTGAGCGATCGCCCCTAGGCAGGCGACCCTTGTGCAATCAACGATAGCAACCGTTCTGGGTCGAGGACAAAGGCAGTTACGGCTTCTTTATTGTCCAGCACCGCTGAAACCATCGCATCCGCAACCCCAAGGACATCGCGATCGCGGTAGTCCGACGGTACAGCCTGAAAATCCGACACTGGCATCTGGCGCATGATGGGTAAGGTTGCCGCAGTGAGACCGTAGCGATTGCGTTCGGTTTGAACGGTGATTAAAAAGCCCTGAGAAGTTTGTGCCGCCTGACCATAGACGTATTGGCCGAGGTCTAGCACAATCACATCTTGGCCATCTAGCTGGGTAAGGCCAAGGAACTTGTCGCCGCTCTTCAAAATTTGAGGCATGGGAATCACCTTACTCACCCCTTCAAGCCTCACTGCTAAATGCAATGCACCCACGCTAAAGATGAGGACTTTCTGCATGGCGACCTTGGCCTGGGCAGCTTTGGCTTGGGCAGCTTTGGTCTGGGCGGCTAACATGGAACTTCCTCTAAACAGGTTTGCAATGACTTCAATAAGTCTTGTTCGAGATAGGGCTTGGTGAGGTAGTGGTTGGCACCGAGCAACTTCGCAATACCGCGATGCTTATCACTGCTGCGAGAGGTGAGCATGATAATCGGTAATGTTGCAGGCGATCGCGTTTTGCGGCAAGCACTCAAGAACTCAAAGCCGTTCATGTTTGGCATTTCTACATCCGAGACCACCGCCTTAATGTTGGGTTCTTGGTGCAGTTTATCGAGGGCTTCCTTGCCGTCGCCCGCTTGCAGGACTTGATAGCCAAACTTTTGCAGCGTAAGGGTGACATTCTGACGCGTCGTTAAGGAATCATCCACGACTAAGATCGTTGGGATATCTCGTTGCAGTGGAGTGGCAATGGGCTCGATTCGTGCCGGTGCTTCACCGCTGCCAGACGCGTGCCATTGGGTGATCAACACTGCACCATCAATTACGGGTACCAACGAGCCATCACCTAGAATGGCGCAACCATATAGGTAGGACGGTGGTGTTCCTGCTTTGCCGAAGGGTTTAATCACCAACTCTTGCTCGTCTAACACCTGATCCACTTCTAAGGCGATGACTTCCTGTCCATTGGAAATTAGCAACAGCGGCACTTTGCCTTGTTGCGGCAGGGCCATGCTGCGCGTATTGCCGGAAAATCCTTTGGGCAAGGGGTAATGGCGTGCAAAGGAGGAAGGCGGATACAGCGGAATTAACTGTTCTCCGTCTTGGTAGAACTGCTGTCCCTGGAGGGTTTGGATATTGGCGTCATCCGCAGCCACGATCGCCTCTAAGGTATCGACAGGAATGGCCATGCAATAGGTGTCCACACTGAAGACCAGTAGCTTCGCGATGGTGAGTGTGAGAGGGAGGCTGATGGTAAACGTGGTGCCTTGGCCTATTTCAGAGGCGATCGTAATGTTGCCTTTGAGGGCTTGTACCTGATTGAGTACGGCAGACATCCCCATGCCTCGACCTGAAAGATCGCTGACCGTAGAAGCAGTCGAAAAGCTGGGTTCAAACAAGCATTGATACAGTTGGGAAACAGAGGCTGTGGCGGCTGTCTCTGGGGTCAAAAGCCCTTGCCTTAAGGCCGCCGCTCGAATCTTCTCTGGATCAATGCCTCTGCCATCGTCGTGAACTTCAATTCGGGTTTGGTTGCCCTGATGGTAGGCCCGAATTTCAATGGTGGCAGCAGCCGACTTGCCTTGGGCCAGTCGCTCTGCTTCGGTTTCTGTGCCATGGTCGAAGGCATTGCGCACTAGATGCACCAGCGGATCGTAGAGGCGTTCTAGGATGGCTTTATCGACGAGGGTGGCTGTCCCAAATTGCTTGTATTGAACCTGTTTTTTATACTTCAGCGATAGATCGCGCACCATCCGAGGGAAACGATTTAGGACGTCTCCGATGGGAATCATCCTGGCCCAAAGTAAGTCGTTACGGACTTGTTTGAGGGTTTGATTCTTCTTGCGCTGAATCTGTTGGGCCTGTTGCGTAATCAGGGTCATGTCCCCAACGCTTTCTCCCATCTGGGCAATTTCTTCGAGTGCCTCTTGCACAATGGTGTACAGGTTACTGTAGGAATCCATGAGCAAGGGGTCGAAGTCCGCTAGGGTAGCTAGGTCGGAACTCTGCTGGCTGGGTTGCGAAGCTGGCTGTAAGAATGGATGCTGGGACGCATCAGATTTAAGGCTCTGGTCCATCCAGGTTTGGAGACTTTTGCTAATGCCTTCAAACTTGACGAACCCTTGTTGTAGGCGTTTGAGTCTGGCTTGAAGTTGCTGACTTTGCAGCAATGCTCCATTTTCTTGGGTGACTAATTCTCCAACCAAGTTGTTGAGCCGCTCAAGTCGATTAAAATCGACCCGAATGGAGTCGGTCATGTAGGCTGTTTCAGATGCAGCCGCAGGTTTGGAGGCAGGCTTGGCGGGCGATGGACTGGGTTTTTCAGGCACTGGAGCCTCAGAAAGGCTAACCAACTCGACCGTGGGCGTAGCGGGAGAACTCGCCTGTGGCGTAGAGATGGGCTGAGGTTCTTGCAGCGGTACAGAGTTCGTTGCCGAGGATGCAAATGCTGCATCGGTTGGAGCAGACTCTAGGGTGTTTTGCTCGGAACCCAAGACATCGTTGAGTTGAGTGGCACTCTCCTCCATCCAATCTTCGAGGGCCAAGGATGCCATCTCCAAATCCGAGGCCCCAAAAATATCCTCTAGGTCAGTGTGGGTTGCTTCGGAGGATGGAAGCGGTTCTGGCAATGATGCATCCGTTTCCCACTCGGTTGCCTGTGCGTCTGTAGCTTCCTCATGCGCGAAGTCTAGTGTTGGTTGAGCTTGTTCCTCTAGGGTTTCTAGGGTCTCTGTCTCTAAGACAAAGGCTGACTCTGCAACGGAGAACAGAGACTCCAGTTCCGTCAAGGAAGACTCGGTTTCGGGGATGATCGCATTTGAGTGTTCGCTCTCCGGCGCGACTGTATTGCCTGCGGCTAGGTTAAGCAGTTCAACGCTGGGTGTACCGCCTTGGGTGCGATCGCCTGCCTCGACCGCGACCTGAGCGGCTTCAAAACATGCGACGGCCAATTGGCCAATCTGGACGGCTTGATTGGGATGGTGTTCCAACGCTTGGATGGTCACTTGGGCAATGGCACTAAACCCAGGTAATCCCAGTAAGTCGCCAATGCCGATGAACACCTCAGCGGTGGCTCGGATTTCTGCACCTAGAGTAGCCATTTCTGGGGTTTGCAACAGGTCTGCCAAACGCTGTGTTCCGCGATGGACATCCCCAACGAATACCTCATGAACAATGTCTACACCCAGTTCGGCTGCGGTGGGTAACTCCACCTCCGCGTCAGTATCCAGTTGTAGAACGGCTTCTAACAACTCAAAGATAGGTTCTGCTTTCGCCCAAGCTGCGGCCTCATCATAGGTGCCCGTTTGCAGTTGCTCTAGCAAGGGCAAGCGTAGACAGTCGTAGGCTTGCAGTAGCGCTTCTTCAAGGTCAGCATCTAGGGGCTCAGTACGACGATACAGCGCCCGAAAAACGTCCTCTAGTTTGTGAGCGATTTGTTGGATGCCGAAGAGTTGTACGCTGCTGGCACCGCCTTTAATCGAGTGGGCTGCTCGCATCAAGGCATGGATATGCGGAATATCGTACTGCGATCGCAGGTTCAGCAACCCATCTTCAATCGTTTGTAAGAGATCCAGCGATTCTTGCCGGAAAAATCCATAGGCCTGATCGCGAATCGTAGGGTCAGTTATCGTCATAGTAAAACCTCTTGCTAGCCTTTTGCGATCTAGAGCTAGACCTTAAACTGAGCGACACTGACCTGTAAGGTTTGAGCAACTTCTAGCAAGCGCTCAAAGGAATTTGCCATCGATTCAGATTGCTGCGAGGTGTCCTCCGCAATTTCAGCGACATCCTGCATGGTGAGACTCACGGCAGAAGACGCTGTGGTTTGCTTCACTGCTGCATCGGCAATGTCTTGAATCAGGCGGTTAACTTGGGTACTCACGCTAGAAATTTGCGTCAGTTTCTGGCGTGATTCTTCCACCAGCCGCGTCCCTTCGACCACCTGCTCGGTTCCAGATTCCATTGCGACCACAACTTCGTTGGTCTGGGTTTGAATCTCTTCCACCAAGGCTTCAATTTCCGCCGTAGCTGCGGCAGACTGTTGAGCCAAGGCGCGAACTTCTTCTGCAACCACGCTAAACCCGCGTCCTTCTTCTCCGGCCCGTGCTGCTTCAATGGCAGCGTTCAACGCCAACAGGTTGGTTTGAGCCGCAAAGCCACTAATCAGGTTCACAACCTTAGAAATCTTTTGCGATGCTTCGCCCAAGCGTTTTACCTTTTTAGAGGTTTGAGATACCGTTTCGCGAATGGCAGAAATCCCTTCTACCGTTCGGTTCATGGCAGCGTCACCATCTTGTACCGCTGCAGTGGCTTGTTGTACTTGTTGCTCTGCTTGTTTTGCAAATGCTGCCACTCCTTCGCTGGTTTGGGTCACTAGTTGAATTTCTTGGAGTGCCTTGGCGATCGCATTGGTTTGCTCCGTTGCTTCCGATGCCACCTTTTGAACGGTTGCGGCGTTGTCTTGTGCGGTATCGGCTACCGAGACAACCGCCTCTTGCACCTGTTCTACAATTTGGCGCAGGCTGCGAATAATGGCGTTGTAAGAGTCGGCAACCGTGCCAATTTCATCTGGGGTAACTTTTGCGCGAACGGTTAAGTCGCCTCGGCTTACGGGGTCTACTTCTAATAGCAACTCAAGCGCACGCTTTTGCAGAAATTCCTTCGCTTCTCTTTGCTCTTGGGCAATGGTATCTGCTTCCATGCGCGCTTCTTGACGTGCAGTTTCAATCCGCTCCGTCTCAGCTTTTTGTTGTTCCAATAATGCTTCTAGTTCAGCCGCCATCTTGTTGATGTTGGTGCCCAGAACGGCAAGTTCGTCTTCACCCTGTACTTCAATCCGAGGTTCGAAGTCTCCCTGCCCAATTTTTTCTACGACCTCTGCTGCAGACTCAATGGGGCGAATGGCTCGGTTGGCTAAATATACAGCCAGTAACGATACCAGTGCGGTTACGCCCAATGTTCCCAACGCAATGGTCCATAAC
>DATNQK010000259.1:0-3178 GCA_036704065.1 Stenomitos sp. | reverse complement strand
TTCGGATCGGCTTCTAATATCGAATCGTTGCAGAGCGCAGATCCAGTTAAGAGGAGAGCTAATGCAGGCTGCTGAATCAGCAAGGAGGAGAGGGCTTCCGTTGGGCTGAGAGTCAGATCATCGTGGTTGAGAACAGTGGTTAAATCGACCCGTTGTCCTGCAACGGACAAAAAGGTGACGGTCATACGGTTTTGGGTCAGCGTACCCGTTTTGTCAGAGCAGATCACGGTAATGGAACCTAACGTCTCTACGGCTGGCAGATTGCGAATCAGTGCCTGCTGTTTGAGCATCCGCTGAGCGCCGAGCGCCAAAGAAATGGTCACGATCGCAGGGAGTCCTTCTGGTACCACGGCAACCGCCATGCTCACTCCAGTCAAGAACAAGAACTGAAGGCTTTCTCCTCTCAATAAACCTAGGATTACAATGACGCCAATCAGCCCCAGGGCAACGACAACCAGTCTTTGACCGAGCTGGTCCAGCCGTTTTTGCAGCGGTGTGGTTTCTTGCGTTGCGGTCTGTACCAAGTTGGCAATACTACCCAGCTCGGTACTCATGGCGGTTTCTGTCACCACGGCGCGTCCCCGCCCATAGGTGACGGTGGTGCCCAAATACACCATATTTCGGCGATCGCTCAACCCAAGGGCTGCTTCAGGAATTGCCTCAACCTGCTTTTCGACGGGTTCTGACTCTCCAGTAAAGGCAGCTTCTTGAATCCGCAGATTAATGCTTTCAATGAGGCGACCGTCGGCAGGCACCAAGTTGCCTGCTTCTAGCTGCACAATATCGCCCGGTACCAGTTCACGAGCAGATCGTTCCTGCCAAAGTCCGTTTCGTAGCAACCTGACTTTAGGGACATTCAGGCGTTTGAGCGCAGCGATCGCCCGATTAGCTCGATAGTCTTGGGTAAACCCAATGGAAGCCGTCAGAATCACAATGGTCACAATGGCGACGGCATCTTTATAGTCTCCTAAAAGAAGAGAAACGACTGCCGCCACCAAAAGCAGTAAAACCGTAGAGGCCGTTAGCTGTTCCCAGAGGATATTCCAGAGGCTTTTGAGGGTTCGCTCTTTGAGTTCATTGGCTCCGTATTTGAGCTGGCGATGATGAACTTCCGTATTGTCTAGACCCTTGAGCGCATCTGTGGCCTGATAGACTAACACTTCCTCGGCTTGTAGCTGATACCAATCTTTCAAAACAGTTTTTCCCAAAAGACGAAGCAAGGAGAAAACCACCTCATAGGTTGAAAGCAGTGCTTAACAAGGATTTTCAACTTGTTACGGGTGAGACCTGTTGTCGCAGTGAGATGCCATGATGGGGGTAGATTGCTCATACTTAACGCCTCCCTCAGTTTATTTCAAAGGTAGAAGCCGATGAGGTTGCAGTGGGTGTTAGTGGTTTTCTCTGTGGGATGTTTAGCCTCTCTTAGGACGACGGTTCCCGCAATAGGGATCAGCTTAGAAGCCCCCATTCACATTGAGAACAGCGATTTCTTTTTTCCCTCAAATACCTCTGGAGAAAAACTGCATCGCCTTCTGCAACATGAACGCATTATCCAATACAACGAGGCTGAAAAATGCCGTCAAAGCGACGACCCATTTGAAATTCCAGCTCTGATTTTGCCCGATCCTAATATCGGCGAGGCAGGCGCTCCATCACAAGCGCCCACAGATCAGATTAAAATCCCCCTCTTTAAGACAAATAGGGGCTTGGTGCAAAAGCAGGTACCAGTTTTTCGGAAAATCTCAGTCCTCTGTGGATCCCATATAAGTTGTCTTGAGTGCCATCGAACAGGGATACTCATAACTTGTGATTTCCCTTAACATCAAACCGCCAGCATGAGCTCACCTTCCTCGATTGCCGCTACTTTACGCCCAGAGGCTCGTCAGAAAATAGCAATTGAGGCCCTGTCCCAGACAAAACCCATTACCCATCTGGCCAAGGAATATCAGGTCAGTCGTAAATTTGTCCGCATCCAACGTCAAAAGGCGAAAGTGGCATTAGATGAATCCTTCGAGGCGTCAATTGCCGACGACCAAGTGCTCTTCACTTTGCCCGTGATCAAAAGTTGGCTATTTCAACTCATTGTGTCCCTGGTCATGATCTGCCACAGCTCCTTGAGAGGGGTAGTAGAGTTGGTACGCGATGTCTTTGACTTCACGATCAGGGCACGGTTCAAAAGCAGGTAACACTTTTGAGTCAATATCCACCTAATAAGGCCCTACCTCAAGCCTAAACTGCACCCTTTGAGTCCTCTACGAAAATGGCAGCGCCAGGGCTATTACGCAATCGCTGCTACCCGATCCATCCCACTAAATATCGATTGGAACTCCATACGATCCCAGCACGCTGAAGCTGCACTACAGCTTTTCAAAAAACCGGAAGCTCACCGCTGATTCCCTTAATTGATTAATCGGTTGCTCCTTAAGGGACTTTATGCGATCAAAACTACTTGCGTTTTGCACCTCTGAAATGGAGCTGCAAAACGCAATGATCACAAGCGGAAAAATCGGAGAAGCGACAGTGGTCGTTGGGCGATCGCTGCTCATCAAGATTCTGACCACATGGGTATCTTGAGTTGGGCCGACATGCGATCGCCTTCAGAGGGGTTTGATGCCTCTATTCACGGTCAAATAACGGCGGAACACGGTCATTTATCGCAGTACACGACAAGAGAATAGCAAGATCATCAGAAAGCTAGCGTTTACCATTCCCAATGCTGCCCAGAGCTTAACCGAATCTCCAGTAGTCTACTAGTAGTCTGCCAAAAGAACTTAGCCTAGTGTAGCTATCATTGATAAACTGACTCAAACCCTGAGGATAGTTATGAGTCAGAAGCGATATATTGTCGACCTCAGCGAGGCTGAAGTTCAACGAACCTATCCCACTAATAGTATATTAGTAAAGTGAAGCGATGACTCCAAGGCAATGGCAGGAAGATTTGAGGGATTAAGTGATTTGGAATGGAAGCTATTTGAGGATCTTTTTCCAGAGCCTCAAAAAAGAGGTAAAGGAATGCCCCACGCTCCCTTCCGGTTTGTGATTAATACCTTGTTATACCTTCTGATTACGGGATGTCGCTGGTGCGATGTTCCTCAAGGTCCCCCCTGGGCATCTAAAAGCAGTGCCCATCGATGGTTGAAGCGTTGGTATCAAGATGGCACTTTAGAACTTTTAGAGC
>DATNQK010000258.1:0-7578 GCA_036704065.1 Stenomitos sp. | reverse complement strand
GTCTGCACATTTGTGGCAAAGGGTTGACATCCCTACAAATGTGATGACTTCCCTATACCCCCGGGACACCATTAAGTGCCTGTGTAGTTTAAGTCTTTATCGACCTGAATCGGTAAGTGCTTCTGATGTGCATCCATGCAGAAAACGGACGAAATTGAAGAAAAATAAAGCCGTTTCAGTTATAAGCATGAAAAAGGATTTCTAGGTTGGGAATCCTTGATAAAACAGGCAATGGGGGGAATTATGACGCCGATTTGGTTGACTAATATCTTGCGTCCAGACGAGGCAGTTGAGGCTCTGGATTTGGGAGAGCCTGAATTGGGGGCAGATTCATCCGCTGCGGTGTGGCGTAAGTGGTTGGCCGATAAAGCCATTGGTGAACCCAAGCCGTTAGAAGGTTTTACGGTAGAAGATTTGAAAGCTCAAGGATATGTTGGGGTCTATAAATATGTTCTGGCGGGATAAGGGGTGCGGTTGGGCCTGAGTGGCTACCGCATTGGCTAGAGGACAGGCAATAGGAATGATTTACAAACGGATGAAGGACGGGTCAGGTAGCATAGAGGCAGGAGGTTAGACAGAGGTTCAATCCGTCATTTTGTCATTGCGTATGAGTACAGTAGCCGTTGGTCTTTCAGGTGGTGTGGATAGTTCTGTTGCCGCAGCGCTTCTGCAGCGTCAAGGGTTTGACGTGGTGGGAGTCACCTTATGGTTAATGAAAGGCAAAGGCCAATGCTGTTCTGAAGGCATGGTGGACGCAGCCCAGTTATGCGAGTACTTGGGGGTGGCCCATCATGTGGTGGATACGCGCGATTTATTTCAAGAAAATATTGTGGACTATTTAGTCTCAGGGTATGAGTCTGGTGTAACCCCGTTGCCTTGTTCTCAATGCAACAAGGCAGTCAAATTTGGCCCCATGTTGCGCTATGCCCAGGAAACGCTGGGTGCAGCTAAAATTGCCACGGGCCACTATGCCAGGGTGCAATATAGTTCAGAGTGCGATCGCCATCAGCTTTTGAGAGCGGTTGATCGGCACAAGGATCAGTCTTATTTTCTCTACGATTTATCGCAAGAAATTCTTGCCCATACGGTTTTTCCCTTGGGAGAAACCACGAAACCGCAAACACGCCAAATTGCTGCGGAGCTTAATCTCCATACCGCCGAGAAGCCTGAAAGCCAGGACTTGTGCTTGGTAGAAGCCCATGGGTCGATGAGTGCCTTTTTGGATCAGTTTATTCGACCGCAGCAGGGAGAAATTGTCACGCGTGAGGGTCAGGTGTTGGGTTATCACCAAGGGATTCACCACTACACCATTGGTCAGCGCAAGGGACTCGGCATCGCAGCGGCCCAGCCGCTCTATGTGATTGGCTTAGATGCGGCAGGCAATCGTGTGATTGTGGGCGATCGCGAGAGTGCTGTGCAAGCGGACTGTACCGTTCAACGGGTTAACTGGGTTTCTATTGCGGCACCTGAAGCACCGATTCGGGCGCAAGTGCAACTGCGCTATCGCAGTGCACCCGTTGCGGTAACGGTCTTTCCATTAGCGTCGGAGTCGGCGGACCAACAACGGGTAAAGCTAGTGTTTGATGAACCGCAATTTAGCATCACCCCTGGTCAAGCCGCAGTTTGGTACGACGGCGAAGTGTTGCTGGGTGGTGGCATCCTTGAACGGCCTGTTACGCCTTAGGCGAAGACACTTACCCCCAGGTTTGCTGCGGAACATGGGGAGGTGGTATTGGCTTGGGTCAGGCGAGTAACGGCCTAGACCTGAGCCACTCGCTCTGCGCTAGGAATGCCCACGACGGGGCAGCACGGATGGTCTGTGAGTTGGTTAATCAACGGATGTTCCGCCGATTCGCACCCCACTACAATGATGTGGGCTTGTTCTTGTTGGGCAACGCGAGACAGCTCTTGGGCTGGAGACCCAAACCGCAAATGGGTATTTAAGGAACCGCGCCATTCCGTAGCAAAGGAGCGAGCTTGCCACAGAACCTCGTCTGCTGCTTCAAAATGTTGGATTTGTGCAGCCCTGACTTCGTTGCAGTTGAGCCTGGAGCGTGGCGATCGCAGACCTGTAACGCCTACCGTCATTTCTACTGCTTCACCCATGCCTTTGCTAACCCCTGCGGTTGCCAAGCTAGCGGCGGGGGTCAAACCTTGTTTTTGCAAAGGATAAATGCCTTCAAGAACATAAACCGCCTGTACCACCACTTGTTTACGGGTGGCCAGTCGTGTTTGATAGGCAATTAATAAAGTGAGGTCTAGGGCTGCTTGACTGCGAGGAGAACCGTTGTAGCCTACGACCAAGCTAATGGTGTCTGAGTTAGAGGGTGATGGCAATGCCTCTAAACTGGCCCCCGGAATCAACAAGAGGTCACGTGAAGAGCGACCCTCAGTCAGGGCACTATCCAGACGCGCCAATGTCGCCTTAATATTCATAAACAAACCTCCGAGGGTTGCGAGCGAGTACCAGATGTGGAGTAGTACGAGCTAGGAACACTGTAGAGGTCAAGGCAAATGCTTAACATACCAGTCTCCTCTCAATGCCGACGGGGTTAGCTGACGGGCTAGGACTGAGAGATGTCCCTTGTAGTGCAGATTGACCCGCTCTACAATGAGCCCCGGAAGTTGGTTCCCCCGCTCTTAACTTAGCGATACATGCGCACGCTTTCGATTAACGCTTCGTTAAGATTAAGCTGACTGACTCATAACTTATGCAGCTAATCTAACATTTATGGCCTAAGGCGGCAAATGAAGTTTTGTCAAGTGTGCTTGTCGATACTATTTGCAGTGAAGGTGTTATGACGGCGGTTTCGGATTGGTTGCTTCAGGTTCCTGGTGCCCCGCTGCCTCAGTTGCAGGCGGCAGATCGGCGTTGGTTACAGTGGCGATCGCCGCTTCAGTCGCTGCCTGTCCCAGTCGTTGCGGAAGATCCCTCACCCTTGGGTGCAGTGGACTGGGATGTGGTTATTTGTGGGGGCACGCTAGGTATTTTATTGGCCGCTGCGTTAGTGCGACAGGGCTGGCGAGTGGCGCTTTTAGAACGGGGTGAACTGCGGGGACGTCAGCAGGAGTGGAATACTTCGCGCCATGAACTGCAAGTGTTGGTCGAGTTGGAATTGCTGACCCCAGCCCAGTTAGAGTCTAGTATTGTCAGCGAGTTTAATCCCAACCGCATTTGCTTTGAGGGCGGGCCAGCGTTTTGGGTTAAAGATGTGCTGAATGTTGGCGTGAGCCCAGTGATATTGCTGGAGATGCTTAAACAGCAGTTTTTGGCTCAGGGCGGCATCCTCTTGGAACACAGGGCCTTTACAGGGGTAACCGTTCACCCAGATGGGGTTTGTGTGTTAGGAGAGCAGCCCCTAACGACTCGTCTATTAATTGATGCGATGGGGCATGCTTCTCCCATCGTGGCCCAAGCTCGCAGTGGCCAGCGACCTGATGCGGTTTGTTTGGTGGTGGGAACCTGTGCCAAGGGGATTCCAGCTGGTACAACGGGCGATTTAATGGTGTCTTTGACGCCAATTGAGCAAGGACGTCAATGTTTTTGGGAGGCGTTTCCGGCTCAAGATGGGCGTACTACTTACTTATTTACCTATGCGGATCTATCACCAACGCAGCCTAGTTTAGAGGCACTCTTTCAACAGTATCTGCAAGAATTGCCCGCTTATCAAAATGTAGACTTGGCGGAACTTGACCCCCAAAGGGCTTTGTTTGGCGTGTTCCCGAGTTATCGGCAGAGTCCTTTGCGCTTGCCTTGGTCGCGGATGTTGGCGGTTGGAGATAGTAGTGGTTGTCAATCTCCGCTCAGTTTTGGTGGGTTTGGGGCAATGCTACGGCACCTGCGGCGTCTGAGTGCTGGGGTGAGCGATGCATTACAAAGTGATGCGCTGTCACAACAAGATCTGGCCTTATTGCAGCCTTATCAGCCCAATTTATCTACCACGTGGATGTTTCAGCAGACGATGGGGGTACGCGCACAACAGTCGCTGCCGCCACATCAGATTAATGCATTGCTGAGCGCGGTCTTCCAATCGATGGACGCTTTGGGAGATGCAGTGTTGTTGCCATTTTTGCAAGATGTGGTGCAGTTTGGGCCGCTCTACCGAACCCTCATCCAAGTCTCTGTGCGATCGCCAGCAATGGTACCGCAAATTCTGCAACAGGTTGGGCCAAGTGCTTTAGCAGATTGGATGGGGCACTTCATCGCGCTGGGGGCCTATAGCGGATTGCATCAAGCCAAACCCTTGTTGCAAGTGTGGAGCGAACGCCTGCCTGAGCGATCGCGGTTTCGATGGCGACGACGTTTAGAAGCTTGGACCTATGGGTCTGGAGCCGATTATCAACTGCCGAGTCAGGGTAATCTGTTGTGAGAAATTGGCGGTGCTTGCCTAGAGATGCAGGGGTGCGGAACAGCAAAGTATGAGTGTGATTATTGCAGGGGAACGCAGCGGCGTCGGTAAAACAACTGTGACGCTGGCGCTACTGGCGGCGTTGAAACTGCGAGGCCAGTCTGTCCAATCTTTTAAGGTCGGGCCAGACTATATCGATCCGATGTTTCATACCTATATTACTGGTCGGGACTGCCGCAATTTGGACCCATTGCTGACCTCCGAATCTTATGTGCAGCAGTGTTTTGCCCAACACACTCAAACTGTATCCGTGTCTCTCATTGAAGGGGTGATGGGGCTATTTGACGGAGCCTCTGGCCAGGACGATACCGCCAGTACCGCCCATGTGGCCCGCCTTTTAAATTTGCCAGTGGTGTTGATCCTCAATTGCAGTAGTGCCTCTCGTTCGATTGCGGCGATCGCCCACGGTTACCGAACCTTTGACCCGCGAGTGCAGGTGGCTGGCCTGATTCTCAATCGTGTGGGTAGTGATCGTCACCTTGAACTGCTCACTGAAGCTTTGGCTCCCTTGGGCTTGCCCATCTTAGGAGTGCTGCGCCGTGAAGCTGATATTGCGCTCCCAGATCGGCATTTGGGATTGATTCCAGCGGCAGAATTGGGAAATTTAGATGCCATTGTGCAACGCCTTGCCCATATTGGGGAAACTTGTTTCAACTGGTCCGCACTGATGCCACTGCTGCAAACGCAACCTCAGGGCGGTGCACTCCAGCCTGTGTTGCCGATGGATATTGAGACAAGGGGGGAGCCTGTGCGATTGGCGATCGCCCAAGATCGTGCCTTCAGTTTTTACTATGCTGATAACCTCGATATTTTGCGCACCTTAGGGGCAGAATTGGTGCCTTGGAGCCCCCTTGCCGATGCCAATCTACCTGAAGGGGTTCAGGGATTGTACTTTGGGGGTGGCTTTCCGGAAGTATTTGCGACGGAACTGGCGGCTAACGCAACGGCCAAAGCTGCGGTAAAAGCTGCCATTGCGGCGGGGATGCCCACCTATGCTGAATGCGGGGGGTTGATGTATTTGTGCGATCGCATTGTTGATTTTGCAGGCACAGCCCATGACATGGTGGGAATTTTGCCCACCACTGCAGCGATGGGGCAACGCTTGACTTTGGGGTATCGGCAGGCAGTTATGCTCCAAGACAGTTGTATCGCCCGTCAGGGAGACCGCTTGTGGGGCCACGAATTCCACCGCTCCGACCTTAGCCCAGCACCAGAGCCACCGCTGTTTGCGTTGCACCGATACAATGCTAGTCAACGGCTCTCCTATGAAGGTTGGCGCTGCCATCAGGTTCATGCCAGCTACGTCCATCTTCACTTTGGAGCGCAAACCCATGTCAGCCGTCGGTTTCTGCAACAGTGCAGCGTTAGACAACCTTCGAGATTGTTGGGAATTTCTGGGCTCTAGCGCTTTTCCTGCCTTTTTTTCGGATTTCGTGACGACGGATCAAAATATAGGCATAATAATGAAAGAAATATGAAAACTTTCTGGAGCGTCTGTGTTGGATTTGCATCCTTCCCTAACGGCTGAATCACCCCTGATTCCGGCAAGCGAGTTTCCTGCCTCTCACGCAACGGTGAGAAAGCCCACTCCTTCCCGTTTCAAGGAGTTTTTTACAGCCTTTATCGCGATTTTCTTGGCCGAGATTGGCGATAAAACTCAACTGGCTACCCTTCTGATGGCCGCTGAATCTCACTCCCCTTGGGTTGTGTTTGCAGGGGCTGCTGCTGCCTTGGTGGCAACCAGTTTGGTTGGGGTATTGTTAGGGCAATGGTTGGCCCGGCATTTGTCAGAAGAGCGGCTGCAAACCATAACGGGTGCTGGCATGTTATTGATTGCAGTCCTCCTGTTATGGGACATGGTTCATGTAGGTTAGCTCGTATTCCTTACAAGAGAAGCACCCAAAGATGGACTGGAAACTATTAGGCGTAAGCTTTTTGATGGTATTTATTGCCGAACTTGGTGATAAAAGTCAATTGGCTGCGATTACCCTCAGCGGTCAGTCGCAAAACCCCAAGGCTATCTTTTTGGGGTCTGCGTGCGCGTTAATTCTCGCCAGCTTTTTGGGGGTATTAGTGGGTGGAGGGTTTGCCCAAGTGCTGCCCACATACTTGCTTAAGGCGATCGCCGCAATTGGTTTTGCGGTGATGGGCTTGAGGTTATTGTGGCCTGCTCGGTAACCGTTGCAAATGCCAAGGTATAATGCCTTACAAATGAGCAATCGCCGCTGCTTAGCGTTCTACGGGTTTTAAACTGCCGTGCTAAGATTGGGGTTAAAGTTTATTTTCGGTTGTGTAATTCGTTTAACAGGCGTCTCTCCGAATCTAGCTTTTCATTATTCGACGATTTGGGAGACACAACATGTCTGTTTACGTGGGTAACCTTTCTTACTCAGTCACGCAGGACGACCTGACGCAAACATTTGCCGAGTACGGAACGGTGAAGCGAGTTCAGTTGCCTACAGACCGAGAAACGGGCCGGATGAGAGGATTTGCATTTGTCGAAATGGGGACAGATGCAGAAGAAGACGCTGCCATAGAAGCTCTGGATGGTGCCGAGTGGATGGGGCGGAGTCTGAAAGTTAACAAGGCTAAGCCTAGAGAAGACAAACGCTCCTTTGGCGGTAACTGGGATAACAATCGCACCTCTCGGCGGTATTAAAAAAGAAAGATTACTCTAGGATTTGGACTGAAAGTTGTTTTCAGTTCTGGCTTACCTCCTCTTTGAGAGGATAGGTAGATTGGTTGAGAATGTTGTTTATTGAAAGAGGAGCAGGAATGACCCAAGTAATTCCAGGCGAAAGTGAAGGGATTGAATCTACACTACGGCGGTTTAAGCGTGAAGTCTCCAAAGCGGGAATTTTTCCCGATATGAAGAAGCATCGCCATTTCGAAACTCCCTTAGAAAAGCGCAAGCGCAAGGCGATTGCCAAACGCAAGCAGCGTCGTCGTCGGGCTTAGTTTGGGCCGTATTGCTTTAAACCCCCGACCCCTGCAAAGGATGTGTTGTGATACCGTCACAAATCCTGGTTTGGGAGTTCAGAGAGGCTTAAATTTTAGATTTAATTCTGATCCGTACTCCTAAATATTGATTTTGTTAGCGCTCTTGCAGGCTAGTCAAGAATACTCACATTTGTGAACGCGCATCAAATCAAAAAACCTCTTCAGATTG
>DATNQK010000257.1:0-1924 GCA_036704065.1 Stenomitos sp. | reverse complement strand
ATTCAGATGCAGGGCGATCGCCACACTCTTAGGGGCTGAAAAGGTAAAGTCTTCTGCCAGTCGCTCCTGGTCTTCCGGGTTCTGTTTCTCCCACCGAATGCGCTCTTTTGTTCCAGGTTTAAGCCCATAAAAAACTTCCTTGAAATCCTCACGCTGAACTTCTCCTTCTAGGCCAAGGGTGATCGCCCCCTTCCCATGCCACTGTGAACGTGTTAACGGGTGCGATGCAGAAGGCGTTTCTTCCTCGGAGTAGTATGTGTCCGGGTCATCCGCAAGTGATTCGTCCTCTGTGTAATATGCTTCTCGTTCTCGGGTGCCTGACTTAATCGTGTGCGTACTCAACACAAACTTGCTTCACCTCCTTTTTCCTCTGACCACGAAAATTCAGCACTTTGATCAGTTGCGATCAACTTTTTTCAACTTTAGATTTGCTTTAGATTGGAGCGATTTTTAACTGGATCGCACTTCAGCGTGCATCAATTTTTTGTGGCGGGTGGTGTGTACGATTTCTCTCCCTCTATTTGTACCGTAAAAATCAACTGGAATGGTTGATGTTTAAGGATTTGAGCAATTATTTCTTCTAAGTCATCTTTCGATCTACATTCATTGACTTTTAATCGACGTTGATATGACCCTATGTCAACGATGCATCAACATGACACAACCTTTAATCAACGTTTTAGCAGACCTCAAAAAACCCTCTTGATCCAACTTTTTTGAGCACTGAGTTTTTTTCATCGAAGTTGTACAAAGTTCACCTCTTGTACTCAGTTCTTCCGCGAAGGTTGCGACAGATGAAAGGGCGTTGATCATTTCTTTTAGACAAGACCGATAGAGTATCAGCCATTTAATTGAGATGACAGACACGGCCATTGCAAAACTTCTCCTTGGTTTTGCAGGCTTAGCGTCTGGTTGAAGCCAGTTCTAAAGACCGTGTTCGCCTTTAACGCTGAACTCGCGATATTGATTTAACGCCAGCCTGAAGGGGACGTTCCAAGGCTTACAAAGCAGTGTTGGAAAGACTCGTCAAACTTCTGAGTAAGGCTCATGAAAAAAGATTCCTGAACTTTGTTCGTTTCCAAGCTGAACTTTCGATATTGATTTGAAGCGATTTACGGAGGTACCGATGCCATGAGGAAGCAGGCAACTGTTCTTGACCCCTTCACAGCCAATGCCAGGGGAGTCAGCCCGATCCATTCCACAGGAGCGCCAATTTAATGGCAACCACATTAATCATCGCAATTGACCTCGGGGCAAGCCTCACCAAATGTTTCTATCGGTGGATTGTTAATGACGCCTTGGCAACAGAAGGCTATCGCACCTACTGTAGTGCAGTCCAACGCATTACCCGTTCTCGGTATGAGTTAAGAACTTACGCCGACAACAGCACGTCCCTAGTCCATTTCGAGGGCGAGTATTGGGGGGTGGGCGAAAATGCACGCGAAGCCGTCACCAATACAAATCTCAGGATGCCAAAGTCTCGACATGCGATCGCCAAAATCTTAGGCATGGTCGGTCAAATCGTGCGCGAGGATGTCGCTCTTTCCTCAAAGGCAGAGCTGCACATCAAATTAGGCATCTTGTTGCCTCTCAATGAGATGGTCAATGCCCAAGAGTTGTCCAGCCGAATCGTGCCGCTGTTGTATGGGTTTGGACATAATGCCGACTTGATCCGTTTCGACCTCGTCCATACCGTTCATATCTCCCCTGAAGGGTATGGCATTAGCAAGGTTGCAAAGCGCTATCCCTGCGGTGTGATGATGCTCGGCCACAAGGATTTCACCTGGATCTACCTCAGAACTGCAGCGGACAGCATTTCGATAGCAGACAGTCGAGCATTGCAAGGCTGGGGGATGCTCAAATTGGTGCGCCAAATTTCTTATCACTTTAATGACGAGCTTTGGGCCGCAGCAGCACTCTATGC
>DATNQK010000256.1:0-2593 GCA_036704065.1 Stenomitos sp. | reverse complement strand
CATCGCTTGATGCATGCTTCGACACGAGTAGGGGGACGTCATCGGGACCACCACCGCCGCAACGAAGGTCAAGGCGTTCTGTGGGAATTCAGAGATTATGTCCTGGGAAGTTTGATCTTGATGCCGCTGATGTTCTTAGTGTCGCCCTGGGCTGGCTGGGGCTGGGTGCTAGGAGCGTTGGTTTTTGCGGCATTTTCTGCCTACGCTCACCAACTCCAGCACGATAATCCCACCAAATGTTTTTGGATGAAGATGCCTGTGCACTATGTGCACCATAAATACGGCATGTGGAATCACAACTTTGGCTTGGCCGTGGACTGGTGGGATCGCGTCTTTGGAACCTATAAACCAGTGGACTGGTTTACCCCAGAAGAGGCTAACCGACCTCAACTTGGATATTTGGAGTTGCGCTGGTGGTAACAGTCTCCAATCCCATCGCTGCGATATATACCGATGGAGCTTGTTCTGGTAATCCAGGGCCTGGTGGCTGGGGAGTCGTGGTTCAATTTGCAGACGGGGCATGCCAAGAATTGGGAGGCCATGCGTCTCAAACGACGAATAATCGGATGGAGCTTCAAGCTGCCATTGAAGCCCTACGATACGTTAAGCAACAAGAATGCTCCAAGTCCCACAGCGTTTGTGTTTATACGGACAGTGAGTACGTTAAGAACGGCATCACTAAGTGGGTGGCTGGCTGGAAAAAACGGGATTGGAAAACAGCACAAGGTAAAGCGGTTCTAAACCAAGACTTGTGGGAAGCACTAGATGAACTTAGCTCAAGTCAGGTGAGCTGGCAGTACATCAGATCCCATGCAGGTCATGTGGGGAACGAGCGCGCAGATGCGATCGCTCGTGCCTTCTCTCTCAACAAGCCAATTGAACTTGCCCAGGTAACCGATTCTGCACCTTTACCCTTGTCACCTTCCCCTGAATTAGCCTCTGCTCCAATGTCTGATTCCACCCTGTCTCCTTCTCCAGAAACTTCTGTATCCTCAGAATCCGCCATCGCAGACAGCGGGCATGGTTGGTTGGCTGCACTAACGGCTGCGGATACCATTGCGACCCAAGGGTTTTGGATTACAACCGCAGAGTTGGTTGATTTGACAGGATTAGAAATTCAAGATCAGGCGTCTTCATCCACTGAATGGGTCTGGCGCAACTGGCGCATCTCTCAAGCCCAACCGAGTGGCGATGTTCTGTATTGGCAATTAGAGCGGGTTCGTTGAGCGGGTTTTGGTCTAAGGAACCGTTCAACCGTTTGACCTGATAGCTGTTAATGGGGCTTGTTGTGGAGGGCCTATGCCATGTTCTAGGCTCAACTGTTGGTTTGGTTTTAGCCCTCCCCGTCTAGAGAGGGACTTTAGAAGCTTCTTAGAAGCCTAAGACGGCAGCTTGGGTTATAGAGTCCGAACCATTATGTGAGGCTGAGCGGACTCAGCCTACACAGTGACAACATTGAGAATCGTCGCTGGGTTACTAACCTGCTTCCTTGCCAACGACCCGGTCTTTAACTTCCTCAAATGCTTGGAGGAGCTCTTGACGTGTATCGGCGTAAAGCATGTAGCGGACCACAACCCAGCCTGTAAATCCTAAGCCAACCAGCTCAAAGGTGGGTGCGAACAAGGGAATAGAGTTCAGGCGATCTAAAACGCCGTCTGCAACTGCTAACCCTAAGCCTGCCAACAAGATCAAGCCAACCGTTGAAAGCGGCTTACGATATTCTCCTAAAGTGCCGTTTAGGTAGTCGGGAAATAGAACTAAAAATCGCAACGCTTTGTCTAGTTGTTCCCGTAATTCTGGGCTTCCTAATGGACGATCTGGGGATTGAATTTTCAATAATGTGCCAGGTGTCTCGAGGCTCATATCTAAAGGATCGGTGGTTTTGGTATCTACAGGAACTTCCCCAACCGTTTGATTCATGGCATCGGTTTCAGTGTTCATGATTACGCCCTCATTAATTTCATTGTGTCGAATGTGCTGGAAGGCATTACATCAAAAGTTTAAATAATGCTCAAGCAAATAGCACTTTAATTCCAAGTTCTTTGATACTGTACCGCACACCCTTTGAAAGTGATGCTTATATTTGCTAATGATTTAGGGCAATCTCAAACAAGATGCGACTCCCTAAAAGCAATGCTCACCAAGCATCGTTTGTGCTCGATGAGCTTAAGCCCTCTTTAGGTCAATCATGCCCTTCCTGCTCTAGGTTAAGCATCAATCGTTGGGTAGACGCGCTTGAATCTCGCGGGGGTAGATCAGCCATGCGCGTTGCAGGGGTTGGATGAGCGTTTGTACCAGGGGGGAGACTTCGCTAATTTCCACGGAATTGGTTTGGTCTGCCTGAATTTGAATCCCACGCTGGTAGAGTGTATACCCACGAGTAGTCGCGCACTGAAGGCCGACATAATAATCGGGTGGTTGCCCATCTTTGGCGATTTCGGCTTGGGCAATTCGGTAGAGCGTCTCGCGCTTTGCCAGATTGTGGTGGCTGATATCTTGAGCTTTAAAAAGATTGCGATCGCGGTATCGACAGCAGAGGTCGCTTAAAATTTCATCCTCACTTTTGCACCAGCGCTGCAAATGGTACATCAAG
>DATNQK010000255.1:0-16111 GCA_036704065.1 Stenomitos sp. | reverse complement strand
CCCCTTCGGCACCTGTTTTGCTGACCAGTTCGCCTGCGGTCATTTCCATCAGGTCAGTGTCGAACTCGCCTGGGCCAGCCACCAAGTTGGGGTGATGAACCATGGCCCGAACCACTCGCTCTAGGGATAAGTTATCCCCTGAAGAGAGTTGGGCAAACAAGGTTGCCATTTGTCCCAATTCCATTAAGTAGGTGGGGACACCGCAATCATCATGGGCACCAATAAACTCCGCCGCTGGCATCTTCAGCATCTCGGCGACTTTCTGCAATATCATCTGCTGCAACGGGTGCTGAGGTTGCATATAGGTATGCAGGGGCCAGTGACGCATCTGACACACTGCTAACATGCCTGCGTGTTTCCCAGAGCAGTTATACTGCAACGGACTATTACCCCCCGGTGGGATAGGACATTGCAATGAGGTTAATTCAATATCGCAATGCCACAGGATGTTAAAAACTTGGCGTACCTGCTCCATCGTGCCTTGATGAGAGCTACACATTACGGCTAAATCGCGATCATTGAGCCCATAGCGTTCCATCACGCCACTGGTGGTCACTGCGATCGCCTGAAAAGGCTTCAGTGCAGAGCGAATAAAGGATGTGGTTTGAGCACTCCCTGCAACCGATAAAACACGCCCACGCTCGTCGCAAACCGCAGCTTGAGCTTGATGGACAGATTCTACAATTCCTTCGCGCAGCAGACGAATCTCTAAAGCTGCCGCTTGATTTCTTTTTCCCATTGTCATGGGTACGACTCTATCATTAATTTTGTGGAAATGGAGACCAATTTTGCCAAAGTTGACTAAACCAACAGTGAGTTACCTGAGGACATTAAAAGACGCCCCAAAGGCGGTTTCCTAACATGCACAGCAACCCTAGGACACCAAAACTATATTTCAATCTTTGCAGAATCGGCAAGATTTGATAAGTGCAAACCAAGCGATCTTGGGTCAGTTCGGCTTCAGGTTTGGGCCAAGATTGACCATCGTACCAGCCCGTTTCTTCATAGTCCACGGTTGTGGCATAGAGGCGACGATAGACGTAGCTCCATCCTAAGTACAACCTTAAAAAGACTAACCCCATCAGGAAGGTAGACCCACCACTGGTTGCCACCAGGAACTTGCTCAAAGAGTCAGCAGGGTCAAAACTGACCGCTGCGATGGGGCCAGAAATGATACAACCGATGCCGTACCATATCGCTACGGATCGCACAAAGGTCTTCAAATTGGCACTTGACCATCCGAAAAACCAAGAGTCCTGGAGGCTTTTATATTCATTGAGGGGTCGCTGGTCAGTCGGAACAGGGCAAGCCGATGAGGGTGTAGCCATAGGATCTAAACAATGCACTAGAGCAATAGGCGAAGGTGATTGATGGGCCTATGACCCCCAACTTCACAAACCTCGCCGTTGCTTTTTAGTGTATAGCAATCCTTAAAAAGGCTGGTGCAAAGGCAAGCAGTTTACGGTGCAAGTTCTTCCTTCAAGCCCTCAATGCAGAAATAACACGGTACTGTACAACTGAAAAGCTGGATCCCAGTTGCTATCTTCTCGCCGGAATAGATCAATATGAGCGGGGAGTTTTTCGAGTAAATCGGGATGGTCGAGGGCGGTTTCTGCGAAGGGTTCAAAGTCAGTCCAGACAGTCTGTTGGGGCAGGTGTTGCTGCAAGACTTGGGACAGGTGCCGCCAGTTGGCCCAAGAGGTACTGTTGTTCAGGTGTTGCTCGGGTTGGGCGGACTGGAGCGAAATTCCATGATTGAACTGATAAGCAGCATCGTAAAGTCGCAGGATGCAGTTGCGCTTCGGCAAGTGTAAATCACAAAACTGGGCGTAGTCTTGCGTTTTCTCTTTGCGTTGCAATTTGCCGCGTACATCGCGGTCGAGGACGGCTTCAAAAATAGGCAGTTGTGCTTCGATGCGCTGGCTGACATCAGCCCAGGCAAAATTAAAAGGACGCAGCTCATCGGGGTTGTTC
Source organism: Stenomitos sp. (assembly GCA_036704065.1). Lineage (GTDB taxonomy): Bacteria > Cyanobacteriota > Cyanobacteriia > Thermosynechococcales > Thermosynechococcaceae > JAAURS01. The sequence goes on along the minus strand of DATNQK010000255.1, from coordinate 14,137 downwards.
TGCCACACCATTGCGCTGACGGTGGGTTCAACCGATTGGAAGTAAGCCACGGTATAGATTGAGATGCGTTGCAGTTCTGCCAGCGATCGCCACAAAACTGGAATTCCTTTATCTTTAAGTTGTTGGCCGTAGAATTCGAGTTCACCGAGGGGGCCAGAACGATAGAGGCGCATTCCCCGACTGGGCAAGAGAACACGGGCTGAATAAGGGTCGATGTTCATAATCTGAGCCATAGCCAGAGCCGCTTCTTTTTTGGCGTCAGGGGGCAAGGCTTCCAGAATTAATACGCCGAGTTCTGCTTTTTCGGGTGCTGATGTGGCTTCGGCGATCGCTGCTTTGCGGTCTTGCGCCTTTTGGCTACGGAGGCGTTCAAGACCATGACGCGCAGCTAAAATCACTTTGGGATTAAGAGTATCGCGCAGTAGGGAGCGGTAGATTTCTTCGGCCATCTCCCATTCTTGAGTGGCTTCGCGGAACTGGCCCCAGCAGAGGAGGGTTTTGGGATCGGTGGGATCTAAGGCTCGGATCAGTTCTGCGGCCTTGGTAAAGTCTTGTTTGGCCAATGCTGCCTCAATCGCCTCGCTCACGCGCCGTTCCTCCTTGCAAATCCACTACGGTTGTTGGGGGTGTATTGCATCAATATGGGCAGATAAGATGGCGATCGCGGCAATGGATGCAGTAACGGCTTTTAAAACGCGACGCCCAAGAGAAACGGGCATAAACCCTTGTGCGATCGCCGCGCTTTGCTCGTCGGTAGTCCATCCCCCTTCTGGACCTACCATCATTAGAATGCCCAAATTAGACGGTTTTTCTAACGCTAGGCATAAGTTCATACAGTTAGGAGCTGTCGCACTTATAAAGCGCCGCTGTGCTTTAAATCGCTCCGTTTGCACGAGAGATAAGGCCGATGAGAAGGGGAGCGGGTCGAGAATGTCTGGCACCAGTTGCCGACAAGATTGCTCCGCTGCTTCTGCGGCGATGCGTCGCCATCGCTCTAGTTTAGAACTGCCAGGATTTACCACTGTACGCTCGGTCAGGAGCGGGACGATGGTGCTTACGCCCAGTTCGGTTGCGGCACGCACGACATCATCAAAGCCTTGCCCTTTAATTAACGCGGCTAGCAGGGTAAGGGGCTGTTCCAGTTCAGTTTGGATGGCAATTGGGTCTAGGAGTTGCGCTGTTTGTGGAGGGTTCTGGAGTTGGGCAATGCGCCACTGACCTTGTTCTTGAATGGCAATAAAGCGATCGCCACTTTTGAGCCGCAGAACACGGGTGAGGTAATGCTGTTGTTCGCTGGTGAGGGTGACAGTGGAGTCATTGTGCTGACTCGCAGCAATGGTTAAGCGTTGAAGTTGGGCCACAGCAGAACGGTTTCGATTGAAGAGCAAGGGAGAAAAGAGACGGAAGGTATTTCATCGGCATTACCGCCAAAGTTGCTAACGGCTCAATTTTGGAGAGCCGAGAGGGCTAAGGCTATCCAGCCAACGAGCAAGAACACACCACCGATGGGTGTGACCAGACCCAACACAGGAGGCCCACTTGCACTCAGAGCATACAGACTCCCCGAAAACCCCAGCATGCCAAAGATAAACGCCAAACCTGCAAGGGTGAGGGGCCAAGGCACGGGCTGCTGTATCTTCGCTAAAATTCCAACGCCCAGCAGCGCTAGGGCATGGTACATCTGATAGCGCGTCGCAGTTTCAATCAGGCCCAGGGCATGGGCATCAAGGGTATGACGCAATCCGTGGGCGGCGAATGCGCCAATGGCTATAGAGAGGGCTCCCAATAGGGCAGCGATACTGAGAAATACTTTTTCCATTGGCTCAACGAGATCGCGAGAACGGCAGTGACAAATTTGCCATTATTTTTGGTTTTTGACTCAGTCTTCGCACTTGAGGCGAAATGTTCAGGGATAATATTGAACGCGACTGTTGCGGGTATGATATCAACTTCAACGCCCGAGCATGGCAGTTTGGCGCTGAGGTTCACAATAGGGGATGGGCATGGTTTCGCTTCGCATTGGGAATGGCTATGATATTCACCGCTTGGTTGCGGGACGACCGTTGATTTTAGGCGGCATTACGATTGACCACGAGTTAGGACTGCTGGGTCACAGCGATGCGGATGTGCTCACCCATGCCATTATGGATGCCATGCTAGGCGCGTTGAGCTTGGGTGATATTGGTCATTATTTTCCGCCGACGGACGAGCGTTGGAAGGGAGCCGACAGTCTGGAACTTTTGCAACAAGTCAATCAGTTGATCCAAAATCGCGGGTGGCAGGTGAGCAATATTGATTCTGTGGTGGTGGCAGAGCGGCCTAAACTCAAGCCCCATATCCAAGCCATGCGCGATCGCCTTTCCCAAACGTTAGCCGTACAGCCGGATCAAGTGGGCGTTAAAGCCACGACCAATGAAAAATTAGGCCCAGCCGGTCGCGAAGAAGGCATTTGTGCTTATGCGGTAGCGCTTTTGGCCCCAGTGGAATAGTCCTATGGCAGATCATGTAATTGGGGTGGATTTAGGGGGCACGGCGATCAAACTGGGTCGCTTTACCCAAACGGGGGATTGTGTGGCATCCCTGAAGCTGGCAACGCCGCAGCCTGCGGTATGCGATGCGGTGATTGATGCCATCGCTGCTGCCATTCAAGAATTGGATCCTGACCACACTGCTCTGGCTGTGGGTGTGGGAATGCCGGGGCCAGCCGATGTGCAAGGAAGGATTGCTAAGTTGGCGATCAATTTACCGGGTTGGGTGAATATCCCCTTGGCGGAGCAGTTGGAGGCTCGGTTGGGTTTGCCGACAGTGGTGGGCAATGATGCCAACTGTGCGGGTTTAGGGGAAGCGTGGTTAGGGGCAGGACGCCGCTGGCGCAATTGGATTTTGTTAACCCTCGGGACGGGCGTTGGGGGTGCGGTGTTTCTCAATGGCGATTTGTTTGTGGGACACAATGGCACGGCTGGGGAATTGGGATTGGTGACGGTTGATCTCAATGGCCCACTCTGCAATAGCGGCAACCAGGGTTCTTTGGAGCAGCATGTTTCGGCGCAAGCGATTCGCCGTCGTACGGGGTTGGAACCTGGCACGTTAGCGGCTAAGGCGGAAGCGGGAGATGCGGATGCGATCGCCTTTTGGCAACAGTACGGGCGTGAGTTGGCCGCTGGTATTGCAAGCACGGTGTATGTATTAGCGCCGGAAGCGGTGATTCTTGGCGGTGGAATTAGTGGGGCCAGTGCGTTATTTTTGCCGACGTTACAGTCTGAACTCAACAGTCGGGTGAAGCCAACTTCTCGCGAAGGGCTACAAATTGCGATCGCCCAGTTAGGCAACGAAGCGGGAATGACTGGTGCAGCTTATTTAGCATGGCAAAAGCTACATCAGAACATAGACCAGTGACCGGATTGTAAATCTTGAGCACGAATACGTTCTGGTGGGAGCTGAAATCAAACGTTAGCCTTCTGAATTAGGCACTCTCAGCTATCAGGCGATAAACCGATTGAATCATTGACTCAGCAGGCCTTTAGCGCATTTTCAGAGAGAATTTCTGAAAGCTTTATACACAAAATATTGACAGCTTTATTACCTCTTAAGTTAACAGTGCCCTGAATTATCAATAGAGTAGTAGTTTGAATTTCGTTATCATATTCAGCAAGAGTGTGACTAGAATCTAGTTAAAAAATATACGTCAGTCAGTAAATGCAAGGCACTCAACGCATTCACAATTTATCACTAGACCTTGACTATGCGTTTAATACACAGAGAATCGTTAATGTTTGGAAAAAAACAGTGCGTCATGGGTTACGGAAACAACCGTTAGAGGATTTGCATGATTTTTTAGATATTCATAGAAATATCCAACCCTTCGCCAAGCGTCTACGCAAAGACGTTTTGGATGGTCACTACAAGCCATCCTCCCCTGAGTTTGTTCATCTAGAGAAACGGGATGGTATTCCCAGACGACTTGCAATTCCAGAGCCAGCGGATGCTCTTGCACTCCAATGCATTGTTGAAGTTCTAGAAAGCGAGTTAAAGAAAGCTCAGCCGTCACAAAATGCGTATTACTCACGGACTCATACGCCAGGAGACGTAGAACAAGTTGATAGTACTTTTGCGTATCCTTGGTGGATACTTTGGCCACAATTTCAGAAACGCATCTGGAATTTTACAAACTCATATCAATATGTTGTTGTAACAGACATAGCAAATTACTTCGACTGTATTCCGTTAACTTCACTCCGTAATACGTTGGCATCATGTGGAAGATTTAGTGAAAATCTTCTCAACTTCTTGTTCTATTTGCTTGAAGCATTCTCGTGGCGACCTTACTATATGCCCCATTCTGGGGTTGGATTACCACAAATAAACTTTGATGCTCCACGCTTGCTTGCTCATGCATACTTATTCAAGCTTGATGAAGAATTAGAGAGTGCTACTAACGGGAATTTTGTTCGATGGATGGATGATATCGATGCAGGGGCAAATTCACGTGAGGAAGGAAAGAAGCTATTACGAAATCTAGATAATGTCCTTGGCAGTCAGGGACTTCGATTGAACACCAGTAAAAGCAAAATCCTGTCCGCACAGGATGCTGTTGCGCATTTCTGGGTTCAGGAGAATCGTGCCCTAACAATTATTGAGAGTTCAATAAAACATGGCTCTGGAAGCCAGATAACTCAAAACAAACAAAAGCATTTACTTAAGAAAAGATTTAGAAGCTTTGAGCGCAAGTTACAAACTGGTCAGTGGGATAAAGTTTTTAAGCGTTACTTTAGCCTATTTGGAATGGTTAAAGATACTTGTCTTGAGAAGCACCTTCCATCGATTCTTGCAGATTCCCCTAGTCTCAGAGGCGCAACCTTTACTTATCTTGTGCGCTTAGGTGTCACCAAAAAACGAATAAATTTAATTGAAAACTTTCTTTTGTCTGGACATTGTGAAGATGATGTTTCGCTGTTTGAAGCTATCCAATGCCTCATAACTTGGGAAACTCCAGCTACAGGTCAAATTGTTCAGAGAATGGTCACTCTTGCTAAAAGTATCGCAAAGAAGAATGGTTCATACTCATCTTCGGGTATAGCTGCTTCTATTTGGTTGCTAACAAAATATGGCTCAAGAGCAGATTTAATGTCTTTAATTGCTTCATCTCAGGATATCTGGGAAAAATCTACATGGACAGCTAGACAAGTTGCTGCCGTAACGCCACTTCTTCTGGAGCAAGATCGCCTTTCTATTACTGAAATAGTTACCCGGAATGGTCTTTCACAGGCTCTAGAGGTTCTAGCCCACATTGCCAGTTTAAGGAGGTTAACAAATTTAGATCAACAATTGAACAGTTACTTGAAGTATCAGCCTTCACAAAATTGGCCTTATTACTCTCTTCAAAAAGTTGTCCTTACAATAGCTCTATTGCAAGGCAAATTAGATGCTGTTCAGAAAACAAATTTGCGCAACAATTTATTAGCAATAATTCCAGATCGTCGATATAAATATCTTATTAATCAGTATCCATAGTTTTGCTGTTGCCGAGAGCTAACACTCCATGACAGGAGACGGACGAAAGCTACCAGGGCTAAGTTCTAGCTTATCTGCCTCCACTGCATTATGCCGTTAGGTAGACTTAGACCATTGCCTCTCTCAACTTGACGACCTTTCTTTCTTGTAACTACAATGTATCTACATTCTATTTTTGTAATCATCTGAGTATGGGCGCAGCTATCAGAACTCGAATTGTCAAAATTGGCAATTCTCAAGGTATTCGTATACCTAAACTTCTTTTGGAGCAAAGTGGTATTCAGACAGAAGTTGAAATTGAAGTGCAAGGAGATCATCTAACGATTCGCACAGCGCCACGCTTGCGAAATGGATGGAATGAAGCTTTTGCTGCAATGTCTCAGGAACACGATGACGCACTTCTGGATGAAGTTAACACTACCGATTGGGATCTAGATGAATGGGAGTGGTAGTCAGGCGTTTCGATGTTTTTCTGATTAATCTCGATCCGACGGTTGGCAGTGAAATTCAGAAGACTCGACCCTGCGTAGTCATTTCACCAGACGAGATGAATCGCTATATTTCTACAGTCATCATTGCCCCAATGACTACAAAAGGGAAGATGTACCCTACTCGTGTTGTTTGTCAGTTTCAGGGAAAAGATGGGCAAATCGTCCTAGATCAAATTCGCACTATAGATAAAACTCGATTGGTTAAAAAGCTAGGTCAAATTAGTCAGGATGAGCAAAGAGCAGTTCTTGACACCTTAGCTGAGATGTTTGCGGAGTAAGCCCCCTGACAAGAAACTGCACACGGAACGAAAGTTCACGCGATTAGTCCCGTTTCTCCTGTTGCTGAAGTTAAGCCATTTGCCAAGTCATTTCTTGGCCTGCACGTAAGGGCACAAGACCAGATTCAGGAAATGGCACTTCATCGGGAACACGCCAGGTCGTTTTGGTTAAAGTAATGCGTTCGGTGTTACGTGGAAGTTGATAGAAATCAGGGCCATAGAAGCTGGCAAACGCTTCCAGTTTATCAAGGGCATCGGCACCCTCAAAGACTTCCGCATACAACTCCATCGCGTGTAGCGCTGAGTAGCAACCCGCACAGCCACAGGAATTTTCTTTGCTATTGCGAGGATGGGGAGCACTATCGGTACCCAGAAAAAATTTAGGATTTCCAGAGGTTGCGGCTTGTACCAGCGCCGAGCGATGCTCTTCTCGTTTCAAAATGGGCAAGCAATAAAAATGAGGGCGAATGCCACCCTGGAATAAACTATTGCGGTTAAATAACAAATGTTGTGGTGTGATCGTTGCCGCAATGTTGTTTGTAGAGAGAACATACTGCACTGCATCTGAAGTCGTGATGTGCTCAAGTACAACGCGCAGGCTAGGAAATCGTTGCTTGAGAGGGATCAAATGTTGCTCGATGAATACCTTCTCGCGATCAAACACATCAACATTGTGATCAGTCACTTCTCCATGTAGCAGTAAAGGCAAGTCAACCTGCTGCATTGCTTCAAAAACGCGATCGCACTTACGAATGTCCGTTACCCCAAGATCGGAATTGGTAGTTGCCCCCGCTGGGTAGTACTTCACCGCTTTGACAAACTGAGATGCCTTCGCCACGATAATTTCTTCGGGGCTAGTGTTGTCGGTGAGATAGAGCGTCATCAGTGGCTCGAACTGTTGCCCCTCTGGAACAGCTGCCAAAATGCGATCGCGATAAGCGACTGCATCCGCGACTGTGCGAATTGGCGGCTTCAAATTTGGCATGATAATGGCACGGGCAAACTGCCGTACTGTATGCGGCAGAACTGCTTTCAACGCTGCACCATCGCGTAGATGAAGATGCCAGTCGTCAGGTCGAGTAATTGTAAGCTTTTGCATGCACCAATTATAAAACCGTCATGCTGTAGAACAACACACACTAACAACACCTTGCACACGGCCTACCGCAGGAAAAGGGATTTGATGCAGCAGTGATTGGCAGCAGGTGGTGGGCACCAGTGGACAACCATTTCTCACTGGAAACATAGCTGTAGGACTGCTGGCTAGACCTCAGCGTCATGTTGGGATTAGACGAACTATAAAAGGGGATGCTAAATTCAGAGTTAAGCCTACCGAATTTGAAATCAAAAAAATGATGAAATCTGACGGTTTAAATGGCAAGATTATTCGACCTATGAATTCTGGACAAGCAGAGTTGTATTCAAGAATTCAGTCATTTTCGTTAGACAAACCAGGGGCAAAATTATCATTTACCAAACGACTAGCAAGAGATAATGGCTGGTCATTGCAATACACTCAACAAGTGATTGAGGAATATAAGAAATTTGCTTTTTTGGCTGTAGTGGCAGGGCATCCAGTTACACCTTCAGATCAGGTAGACCAAGCTTGGCATCTCCACCTAACTTATACCCGATCATACTGGGAAGAGTTCTGTGCAACGATTTTGCAAACACCCTTGCATCATAACCCAACCCTAGGTGGAGAAGCCGAAAATCAAAAATTTGATGATTGGTATAGTAAAACCCTTGAGAGCTATGAACGATTCTTTGAAACCAAACCTCCAGTAGAAATCTGGCCAACACCAAAAGATCGTTTTGGGCGCGACTTACATTTTGTAAGAATTAATACTCAACATCACTGGATACTGCCAAAGTTGCCAGTTCAAACAGGGGCAGCAGCAGTTATAGCCATTCTTTGTCCGTTGATATTAAGCGGCTGCTATATCAGTGGGCCTGAAGCCAATGTTGATTTTCCGGCAGTGATTATACTCTCTATTATCTGTGTTGCTGCTGTATTTGGAATTATACGATTTCTTATAGGAATAATAAATTTCAGAAAAAATCCTCCGCCCCCTCGGAGCAGAGGAAATTGGGATGACAGTAATTGTGGAACTACTGATTGCCAGGGGTGGGATATTGAGCAGGATAATTCAGATAGTCATAGCTCTAGTGATTTTAGTAGCTGCAATAGTGATAGTGGTTGCCGAGGTAGCGGCTGTGGTGGCTGTGGTGGCTGTGGTGGCGGTGAATAGCCATTCAGTGAGGAACACTGAACATTTCCATTGTTACTAAGATGCACACGACTGCTTCCGAAATGAACCCAACAAATAAGTGAGCCTAGACAGGAGCACATTCAATATTGTCAATATAGATAAGGTGATTGAAAACACCTTTTTATAGAGGAATAACAGAGTACCAAAGGCTCAAATCTGTTCAAACACAGCAATAATTTTACAATTCTCCAAATGTAAAAGATAAGCACAAATTCCAGTCGTGCCCCAGTCTTTAAGCTGCCATTTATTGAGAAAGTCATGAATAATATAGGAGAGGTAAAGCTTTGTCGGCTTGGGACTGAAATGATTTAGGCAGGTAGTTTGTCGAGTTCAATCTATCAGCAACGAAAAATGATGGAATGAAATAATATCTATCGTAAAGAAATCGTAATTTAAATCACAAATAATTATTTAAACTTTCTGCATGAATCAATAGGCATGCAGTAATTCATGGTTCAACAAGCCCACAATCAAGTTGAGACGAAACCAGAATCGCTTTCTGAGGTTGCAATAGCGGCCATTATTGTGTGGGTGTTTGAGGCTGGACAATCCCACATTGTGCAGCTTGGGTTACATACTTGCACACTCTTTTGCGATTCATGAAAGAGTTCTATTGTAAATAAAACATTTATGCGATAAACTCCCTAATTATCGCAAATCAAAGAGTTGTTCTGAAGTATTTTATCAATCCTAGTTCTTGTCATATTTAGAGATAAAATAACTAACTCTCGACAGAGATTATATATTATTTCAAATCTAATTATTTAGAAGGGCGCAAAATAATGTAATCAAAGTTAATCAAATACAACTAAAGGTAACTATGTTCGTATTTATGGAACCATACCTTGTCTCTTAAGATTCATGATGCATCTTGTGTATCAGAAAACGATCCATTCTTTATTTTTAAATTTACTCAAGGAGACAATTCACATGAAAATTAAGCGTTTCAAACCGTTGCTCACCTTAATTGGTGGTCTAATCTGTTTATTGTTTATACTCTTCTTGGCAAACACTACACCGACGCCAGCTCAAACATCCTGTACAACAGGCTCATTAGCTGGAACCTATCGAGGTCAATTTGCAAGAGTTAGTGGTCCAAGCTGTCCTTCTCGGGGTGGCTTCACGCTTGTCATTGAACGTGGCTGTACATTTACCTCCACCGCTACTGTTTCAGGTAAGACTGTAAAAGCATCAGGAATCATTTGCTCTAACGGTAAATTAGCTGGTAAATACACAGGTCTTACTGGTAACGCAGGATTTGTTAGCGGACAAGCTGCTAGTAATAAGGGATCGGGTACATTCGGCGATGGATTGTGTCGTTTTTCGTTCAGTGGCACCAAGTAAACTCTTAGGATAAGTGGTGCATCAACGCAGCACACTACCCTTAGGCGCGAGCTTTTTCATTTGTTAAAGGCCATTTCCAAAAATAGCTACATGGAACAGGCACGTGTGAAAAGTCGGTGGAATACAGTTCCACTGACTTAGCCCTATATTTCAGGTATTTCCTACTTCAATACGGCAGCGAGTGGTATGGCATTCTGCTGTAGTTTTTGTATTTGCCGCAAGCCGCCTTTCTCGCTCGGCAATTAGCACCGATAACGCAGGCCGTCCAGTCAGCGCGAAGCGCCACTCCGCCCAAAGCATGTACAGAAAATCAACGATGCGGTTCACAATTGGCCAGCCTGTGGGTGCATACACCCATCCCAAACCCAACGCAGCATAAACGCGGCGAAAAACCTCTACACCCTGAATCACGCTTCCATCGGGCAGAACGGCATGGATGCGACCCATCGCATCTTCGTAGCTCACACCGCCGTTCTGCTCCGGTTCGTAATTCAAATCTGCAATATCCACAAAAGCAACAATGCCCCGTCCAGCATCGCGCTGAGCCAATGTCTTTACTTCGCGCAAACACAAAGGACACTCGCCGTCATACAGCAGTTTGATTTGCCACTGAGGCAGTTGTTCAATTTCAGACATAGATGGTAAAGCGTATGTTGAGCAACACAAAAGCATCAAGTGCAGTGGTTACGTTTCGCCAATGTGGCCGCCTAGATACAGCGCAGCAACTTTGGGATCATTCAGGAGTTGTGGCCCAGGCCCTTCATAGCGATCGCGCCCAGAGTCGAGAACATAGCCACGATCAGCCATTGCCAGTGCCTTACGGGCATTTTGCTCCACTAAGATAATGGAAACGCCGCTGCGATTGATCTCTTTTATTTTGGCAAAAATTTCATCGACCAGGATGGGGGATAGCGCCGCAGAAGGTTCATCAAGGATCAGCACCTGCGGATCTAGCATCATCGCCCGTCCCATCGCCAACATTTGGCGTTCGCCACCGGATAACGTTCCGGCCTGCTGGTGTCGTCGTTCGGCCAGCTTCGGAAAAGCATCATAGATTTTTTGCTTCAGTGGCCCCAACGGAACCGTCCGCACAAACGCACCCATTTCTAAGTTTTCTTCAACACTCAAAGAGCGGAAGACATTGGCAATTTGTGGAACGTAACACATTCCCCGCATCACAATTTCATTCGGCTTTAGCCCAGCAACATTTTGCCCCAAAAGCATCACTTTGCCCGTATGCGGCGGTACAAGACCACAAATACACTTAGCTAAGGTGGATTTGCCTGCCCCATTGGGGCCAATCACAGCAATTAACTCGTTGGGGCCAACGTACAGGTTAGTGCCCTGTAAGATATCGAGTCCTGGCACATATCCAGCAAAGACAGACTCAACAGATAGCAGCGGTGCAGCAGCAACGGACATTCGGCACAGGCTCAACAGTAGGGGTTTAAACGAGTCTCATCCTACCAGCTTCATTTCCAGGGATGCAAAATTCAGGCGGATGCTGCAAATGTAGCGCGATGATTTGTCATCCATCATAGGCAGGAATTTAGCCTTTACTTTTTGGATTGATTGTCAAGTTTCCATAGAAATAGGTGAGTATCCTGAAAAACCAGTGTTGCTTTTTGGTGTTGTTGGGCCTCGATTTGGTGGCGGAACAGATCATTGGGATTGAGGAGAAAAATCGGTTGGGTGTGAGAGGGCAAGGTTGGGGCCTCTATCGTTTCGGGTGCAGCCCAACCATTGACTAACTGAAGTTGGGTGTCGGGTTCAAGACGATGGCTTAAGGCAAGGAGTGTGCCAAAGTTGATGCCAAAAGAATGGCTGACGAGCAAAGGGCGCTCAGCTTGATTGATGAGACGGGCTACAGTCGGTAGGTTATAGTTGATCCCCTTCGGCCAAGCGGTGTCTGCGTTGGCATTTGCAGCACAGCAGATCACACTAAAGGCAAGCAGAACCACTGCAACCCCTCTACCCACTTGTCGGCTGAACCGCGATCTGTGATCTCGATGCAAAACAGAAAACTGAGTGGCAAAGAAATAGGCGATCGCAATAGGCAAGCCCACATAAAAAGGCAACACATAACGGCTAGATACAGACCGTTGACCCCCCATAACCAAATCCATCAAGCCTAGGGGCACGACTGTACTGCCCGTCAGCAACAACACCAACGCCCAAGTGCGCAGCGGAGTCTGACGATATAACCGATAAAATGCAATGCATCCTAGCCCCACAATCAGCGGCAGACCCAGGTAAACACGCCAGTCATCAAACCCAAAATCCCCTTCCGGCATCCAGAAAGCGCGTGCCCAGTGCAATCCCCAAGTTTTGAGAAGAATCGGCAAGGGCAAAGGCACAGAAGTCCAAGTGGCTCCTGTTTTTGACCAGTTTGCAACGATGATCTGCAACCAAGGCCAATAGGCTAAAACACTAACCGCTAAAGCTCCAAAGCCTGCCGCAAGAGTTCGACGGGAACAGTGCTGCCACAACAGAAGACCGTGGACACCGTAAACCACCACCAGGAATAGGGTCAAGGGATGGGTATACAGCGTTAAGACCAACAGAAGCGTAAAAGTTGCCCAACTCCAACCCGTATGACAACGTAACCCTCGCAACCAAGCTGCACTAGAAAGCGTGATCAGTGCCGACCATAGCCCATACTCGCGAGCTTCTTGGGCATAGAGTAAATGAAAAGGAGACACAGCAATCAGGGCGATCGCCAGCGTTGCCGTTAACGTTGCAAAAGAGCGACCTCGCTGTTCAGGATGGGGCACATAGAACAACTCCTGACAGAGCCAATAAACCCCCGGAAACAGCAACAGGCTCAGCCAAACTGATAAACTGCGAACCGTCGCCACCGATGCCCCAAACCGTTCTGCCCACAGCCTGGCCAGCCCATAATACAGGGGTGGATGCTGAGAATCTTCAAGGGCAAGGCTTTGCACCGTATCGACAATTGATGTGCCCGGCACAACACGCTGGTAAGCCAGCAAATCGCCTGGAGTGGTCACTTCACCTGTAAACAATCTGCGGTTGACCTCTGCTGCCGAATAACCCGAAATCCGCAGAGACGTGTACGCTTCATCATGCCAATACACCTGAGCATCTAGATGAGTGAAGCGAAAATACAAGCCCACTGCCAAGGCAAGAATGAGAAAAAAGAGTGTTTTGGACGGGATGCCTTGACGCTGAGGCCGAGCGAGGGAGCGCTCAGCAGATTGAGTACGGATCACGATCACCTCTCTCACAGTCCTTTGCACGATAGAGGGAATTCCTGGCTGTTAAGTTCCCCATCTACGATTTGCAGCAGTCAAGGAAGGACTACAGCCCTTCTCCTTAATCCTGTTGTGCGCCAGGTTATTGGAGAGGGTGACTTTTGGGTTAGAGTATGGCAACAATGGGCAATCTGTAGAGCGCACTGTTGCCCCACCCCGTACTCAATCGCCATGATCGGTGGGAAAACCGTATGCTCACACCCAAACAATATCGACCAATTTTGAGACAATAAGCGATAGCAACACAGACCTATTCGTCTGTAACAGTTGGCTGGTTTCACAGGGTATTGATCTGTACTTTGACACGATGATGAACGATTCTTTTGCATCCGCGCCGTTTAATCGACCTTGGAGGCTCTTGGGAGTCCTGCAAGTCAGTGCAACGGCGTCTATTTTGGCGCTGAGTACAGGTCTGTCCCATGCCCAACCTGCTGTCCAGGTTTCACCAACAGCTACAGGAGTGCCCAAAACACAGCCTACTGTTCCCGTCACCCCAAAACCCCAAGCTGCCACCACAAGTAGCCAAGCTAAAACCAGTACCCCTGATCGTCAAGCCGTCCAGGGATTGTTGCAGCAGGTACAACGTGAACGCGAGCTGCAAAATCAGGCCAGTGCAGAGGCACGGCGTCAGTACAATCAAGCCACAGTTTTGCTGATTGTGCTTTCTATTATTTTGGGGCTTATTTTAGCCGCAGCCGTCGCGATGCTATTGATCTTGCGACGGGCCGTGATTCGTGAAGTGGCGGAGGTGGTGCAGTCTCATCTCAAGGAAGTGCGCGATCTTAAGGCTCAATTGTCTCAAGCCAGTGATCAAGTAGAACGAGTTGCCGAGCAAACCGATACCCTAAAGGCTGATTTGTCTAAAGAGTGGTTGGCATTGCGCAATCATGGCGCGCAACAGCGAGAAGCGATCGCCCAATTGGTCGACGAGGCACAGCGCAAACAGCAGCAAAGTTTAAAGGAAG
>DATNQK010000254.1:0-3739 GCA_036704065.1 Stenomitos sp. | reverse complement strand
GCAACGCTGATTAAGCAATTCCGGACTTGGCTATGGGTGAAGCTCATGGTAGTTGCAGGAGAACGAGACGAACGGGCGATCGCCAAAGCTGCAGATATTGCGAACCCCAAGCGGATTTATTTTTTGACCCAGGATGTCAGTACAATAGCGGTGTCACAACTACAGCAAGCCTTATCGCTGTTACTCGATTTAGAAGTTGCCCTAAAACAGGGTCAAGAACCCCGAGGAACTCTGCATACTAAAGTAATAGAACTTTGTAGTACCTGTAGCGCTTTAAAGTTGCCGGGAATGGTGGGGCAGAAACAGTCCTTCTAAATGCGCCCGCATCCCCTATACTTTTAAGATTTTCCTTAAATGTGTTCAGGAACTTCTGAGGAGAGACCCACTTCAATAAAGATAGGTTTATTAAGATCTACTGTCTGAGCGACCCGGCATCATGACCCATTTTGCATCATCCTGTGTGCGCCCTAACCTTTATTCCTCAACTGTGCAATGGGGAGGAACGGTTCTTTTAACAAGTTTCGTTGTCTTGACTGGTCTTGTGCCAGGGTTGTCGCGGCAATCTGCCGAAATCGACTGGGCTTCAGCTGCCTTTGCCCAATCGGCCAATCAAATTCAAAACTATGCAGGGGCTGTTTTAGAAATTGAGCCTTTGCGCCGTAAGGCTTATCAAAAGGTACGGCGCATGATGAATGGAAATGTGCCATCTGACGTATGTCGTCAAGATCGCTTGCCTAACATGGTGAATTCTATTTGTACTAATTTTTTCGATGAATCAGCCGATATTATTCGCAAAAATAATTTGTCAATTCGAGAATTTAATGACCTGACCCAAAGAAGCCAATCCGATAAGCGCCTGATGAACGAGATTCAGCAAGAGCTGATCCGACAGCAGCAGCGCTAAGGCGGCGGGTAAGAGAATGCTGTGCCTAGGGTTGGCGCGGGGGCTGGCCAATCGTCGTGAGGTACAAGACGGCTTCTGCTTCGGGGATGCCCAGCACTTCGTTGACTTGATCGTCAAAAAATCCGGCAATGCCGCTTACGCCAAGACCCATTTGTATGGCGGCTAAGTTTAAGCGTTGGCCAAGGTGGCCTGCGTCTAGATGCAGATACCGATAGGTGCGATCGCCGTAGCGTTCGGTGGCAGCTTGTAAGTTAGCGGTATGAAAGATCACAGCAGCAGCATCGCGGCCTAACTCTTGGTGCAAACACAGGCGGTAGAGTTCGGCGCGAAATTGTTTGAAACGGATCTGCCGCAGTTCTTGAGCTTGCACGGCGTAGTAGTAGCAGCCTGCTTCCAGACCGTTAACGGCTGAAACGGCAATAAACGTTTCGATGAGGCTGAGATCAAAGAAATCGGGGCTGCCATCGAACCCTTGCTCCATGGACTGTTCTGGATGATAGGCAAAGTCGAGGAGCTTTAATAACGCATCTAGATCAATGGCTTCGCCCGTATAACGACGCGTAGAGCGGCGGCGGTGGATGGTTTCTTCTAAGCTTGGATCTTGCCACCCAATGGGTTCCACTTGGGTCGGAATTTTTTCGCAGAAGGCGAAGTTATAGGCATCTGTTTTGGGCAGCAGGTCTTGATGCTGACGATAAACCAAGGTCGGATCTTCAATTTGCGAGGACTGGTAGCACTGCAACAACAGATCACCGTCTGGAATATCTGGAAAATTGGTCTGAGTGGGCGAGGGTAATGCTGGCGGATAGTGAGGTAGGTTTTGATTGATCTCCAGCAGATCGGCTAAGGCAAGGGCGGCGATCGCCCCTTCTTCGCGGTCGTCGAGATACAGCAGTTGATTCAAATCTGCATCAATAAACCCGCCCAGTAGGTGAACGCGATAGTGGTTGAGGGTTGCAGCCAGTTCCAGATTGCCTAGCAGGTGTCCGCTATCGAGAAAAATGCGGCGGTATGCCCGATCTTCATAGCGCCAAGCGGAACGTTGAAATACCGACGTGACAACCAACGCTAACGGGGTTGCGCGTAAGGCAGGGTGCCAAAGGCAAGCAGACTCGAAGGCTGGCCACACTTGGTCTGACCAAAAATGGCATAACGTATGGGTTAGAACCTGATAGTTATATAAGCCAGGTGGCAAGATGGCATCTTCTCGCGCAATTACGTAAATCTCTGCGGGATAGAGCCCCCCTGCGGAAGGGGCGGCACGCAAGTAGAAGGTTTCGTTTGGTGTAGGAATGGCGGCGGTGATGCCGTAGCTGAAATAGAGCAGTCGCGATAGGCGTGCTAGAGGCGATTGGGGTTCGACGTCTGCCTTAAGGTAGGGTTTGAGGTCGTAGTGAGAGCCGACAGGATAGTTTTTGTAGGGCGATGGCTGTTCGGCAAAATTGAGCGTCCGTCCTCGCTGGGCTAGGGTGGCAGGATCGTATTTTGTACGTTCGTGGTAGTGCTGAGATAAGGTCAACGGCAGCTCGGACATGACGGTACAGGAAATCGAATCCTAATACTCTACCGAACTTAAGCGAACACCGGATCTTGCGCTCAATTAATGGGTATGAAATTCGATGCGGTCTCTGCGTAAGCTCACGTCGTAGCGTTGCAAAAAGTCTTGCCCCAATAGGCCGATTTCGAGGTCGGGGCCAGCGATCGCCACAGGGACTTGGGTGGTCGTTAAGCCACCAACGGTCATGGTATTGACATAAACGATGGGCATTTGAGTTTGCCCATTGGCGGTGCGAGCAGTGACGCTGCGCACAACATGGGCGGGGGTAATGCCGAGGGCGGCCGCCATCTGTCGAGTGATTACTGTCAAACTGGCCCCCGAATCAACCAACATTTCAAAGGATTTGCGTTGATTAAATCCGACCTCAATCACAGGTACACCATTGTCACGACGCTTAATGGAGACTAAGCCTTGCGGTGCGATTTGGGTACGAATCGGACTGGAGATGGAATTGCGAGAAAGGCGTTCAAGCTGAGCCCGATAGGTTTGGAGTTGGCTAGCCTGCTGCGGTACGCGGGGGATAAGTTGATCGACCACTTGAATCGCTTGTTGCCATTGGTTCTGGGCAACTGCATCTTGAAGTTGTTGTTGCAGTTGTTGCAATGTGGGTTGAGCCAGGCTGGGTGCTGCACTGCCAAAACTCAAGGCCAGGAGCAAACCGAGCCGCACCCATTGTGGTGAGGGATGACGGCCTGTTATAGCTTTTGCGATCGCCTTCAACACCTCTATTGCCACGTCTAGCCGCTCCTGCAAACTTACGGGATGCTTTTTGCCCTACTCTCTCCAGAGTACCCATTTTGGGGGACGATGGAAGCGAAGTTGGAGCTAGGCGGCCATTCTTGTGTCGAATTCCTTACTAAACGTTATAAACCGCCTTCAGGTGATGAAACGTGGCGCTTGGATGGTGCTGCTGGTACTGGTTTGTTGTGGCTGTCAGGTCTTTGCACCCGCTTTGCCTCCTCCTACCAGTCCGCAATTATTATTAGGCAACCCTACCCCTCAAGCGGATCAAAGCCGTTACGACCTTCTAAACCGCCCCCAATATGCGTTGTTGTTTGACCGCCAAACCAACACGGCTGCTTGGGCCAGTTGGCAACTCAATCGCAATTGGTTGGGGCACCTAGAGCGACCTCCATTTGCGCCAGATCCAGAGTTATCGCAGCGGGGTGTTGCCGTAACGCCGAGTGATTACACCCGCAGCGGTTTTGATCGGGGCCATTTAGTGCCCGCAGCGGATCGCAACCGCACTGCCGAAGATTCTGCGGCTGTGTTTTCGA
>DATNQK010000253.1:0-3602 GCA_036704065.1 Stenomitos sp. | reverse complement strand
GTGTTACTGCTGCTGGGATATCTGTGGCAGCACCCGCATATTGAGGGCATCCAGAGTTGAGATCTGGTAAATTTCCAGGGTTTTTCCAAGACATCACCGCTGCATCATCTGCGCATGTGTTGCCAGCCCATGTTACACAAGCGGGATAGGTGGAGATCGCCCGGTATTTTCCTAACAGGGTTTGCAAGCGGCTAATGCCCGTTTCGGCGGCGGTAAGGCTACTTGCTGTGCTGCTTTGGAGTGTTGCCATATTGCGGTCTGTTTGCGATCGCAATACCACAACCACACCAATCAAAAGAATGATTAACCCCAGCCCTATGGCAATAGGGAGGATAAAACCGCGATCGCGGCGCTTACGAGCGAAACCTTTGTGAGCTAAACCTTGCGGTTTGGAACGGGCCATAGGTGCAAAATCTAGGTAGAACAACGGCGTTATGCAAATGCTAAGCCGCTTGGAGAAAGTAATTGCTTGTTTGTGCAGCCCTTACTCTCTCGTTCCCCCCGTCGACGAAAACTGCGAAGCCAAACCCCCTGAGACTTGCAAGAATCAAACTTTTAGCATCGTTTTCCTAACGTCAAGAATAGGCGATCCGCTAGTAGATCGCAAAATGCTGCAATGATGATTTGCGTCTTTTAATTGCAAACCGTTTTATACAGGTGTTTCTGCCTTCAGTTCATCCACAATTTGTTCTAGCTCTGTGCGAGACACTTTATAAACCTCATTGCAAAAGTCGCAGGTTGCCTCAGCCCCGTTGTCTTTCTCAATCATGTCCTCTAGTTCGGCTTCGCCTAAAATTTTGAGTGCGCCGATTACGCGATCATAGGTACAAGGGCAGGAGAACTGTACCAACTGCCGCTGCGGCAGAATATCTAAGCCTATATCACCGAGCAAGTCCTGAAAAATATCCGGCAGGGTTTTTCCCGCTTTGAGTAAGGGGGTAAATCCAGCCAATCCAGCCACCCGAGATTCGAGTAACGAAATCAGCGCTTCATCTCGGGCCGCTTTGGGCAATACTTGAATCAGCAACCCGCCCGCAGCCTCAACACCTTTGCTGTCGACAAACACCCCTAGAATCAGCGCAGAGGGTGTTTGCTCGGAAACCGCGAGATAGTGGGTAACATCGTCGCCAATTTCGCCGCTGATCAGCTCTACCGTGCTGGAATAGGGATAGCCATATCCCACATCGCGGACTACGTATAGGTACCCTTCCTTGCCCACTGCTGCACCGACATCTAGTTTGCCTTGTGCATTCGGAGGCAGTTCTACGGTGGGATTATGCACATAACCGCGAACTGTGCCATTTAAGCCTGCATCCACCATGACACCGCCTAGAGGGCCACTACCTTTGAAGCGCAGGTTGACTCTAGACTGGGGTTGCTTCATTCCAGAGGCTAGCAGCAGTCCTGCTGCCATTGCCCGTCCCAAGGCTGCCGTTGCAACGTAGGATAAGCCATGACGCTGGCGCGCCTCTTCGGTCAAGCGAGTAGTTACAACGCCAACGGCTCGAATGCCGTCATCCGCGGCGGTGGCACGAATCAATTGATCAGGCATGAAGTTAAACTTTTTTAACAGAAGGCTCTCTGGATATTCTACTCATGGAAAGGCTTGCGTAGGGAAGGGCTGCAATGGCATCTTGTGAGACAGTGTCTTCAAGCTTTAAAGAACCGCTTAAAATTAAGCAGCTCTCGATCTGCATTCTGCGCCTTGATTGAACTGACGCTTAAGATCCACTCATCCCTATGTCTGAGGCGAGTAAATTAAGTCCCACTTCTCAAGTGATTTCTCCTCTGCGGCGGTTGAGTCTCGGTCTGTTGCAACGTTGGTGGGTTGCGGCGATCGCCTTGACGGGTTGTGCCGTCGGTTTAGGGGGCCTAGGCACTTGGTTATTGATTAGGCAGCCGCCAACCCCAAATTGTGAGCGGGTCTTTTGGCCGTTTGCCTCGGCTTCGTTTCGGGTGTACTGTGCCCAAGAGGCAGCAAGAGGACGCACCCTAGAGAGTTTGTTTGAGGCCATTGCTCTGGTGGATGTTTTGCCCAGCGATCATCCGCTGCGGCCAATGATTAACCACTGGATCAATATCTGGTCGAAGCAAGCCCTTGACTTAGCAGAGGATGAATTCAATCAGGGCAATTTAGATCGCGCCATTTACTTTGCCAAAAAAATTCCTGCTCAAACCACAGCCCACGCCTTAGTGCAACAACGAATCCAGTACTGGCAGAAAGTCTGGAGCCAAGGCGACAAAATTTTCCGACAAGTGGAAGCGGCCTTAAACCGTGAAGATTGGCGGGAAGCCTTTTCGATTATGATTCGCCTGATGACCGTCGATAATCGCTACTGGGCTCAAACTCAATACGAAAAACTGAACCAGCGCATCATTCAGGCTCAAAAAGACGAGACTCAGTTGGTGAAGGCGAAACGGTTATTAGAAGCCGGAGGGCTAGATAACCTCACCAAAGCCCTAGAGATGCTGCAAGATCTGGCAGAAAACAGCATTTTTCGTAAATCGATTCAGAAAACAATTACCGAGATCGCTCGAAGTTTGGTTAAAGTTGCCGAATCTGCCTTGGCGGATCAAGATCTTAACACTGCATTGAATGCCCTTGAACAAATTCCCCAGTCGGTGAGCTTTTGGTCTGAAGTGGAGGACTGGAAAGAGATTGCCCATGCCATGTCCGCAACTTGGTCGGGTGATGTGGCAGGGTACCAATCCGCCATTGACCAACTTCGCAAAATGAGTCCCAGACGGCCTCTCTATTTGCAAGCCCAAACCTATATCCAAAAGTGGAGTGCCGATATTGCCTACGTCGGGCTGCTGGGTGAAGCAAGGGCGCGAGCCGCAGAGGGATCTAATCAGGCGATCGCAGCTGCCATTGATGCTGCGCGTCAAATCCCGTCTGATAGTACGCAATGGCGAGAAGCACAGCAAGCCATCTCCGAATGGTCTTCTTCCCTTCGTGTTCAGCAAGACCAACCGATTCTCAATCAAGCGGATGATCTTTCTTTTAGAGGGGATGCTGCGTCTCTTCAGGCGGCGATTCGGGAGGCGCAACGCATTCCCCAGGGCTCAGATTTGTATGAGGATGCCCAAGGTCGGATTCGAGACTGGCGAGATCAACTGCAACAACTGTCCCGTCCGGATGCATCGTTTGTTGCAGCTCCCTCTGTTGAAAGTCCTGCTGAACCCGATCAAGAATCACAGCGGTTATGGCAAGATGCACAGGATTTAGCGCAAAAAAGCACACCCACTGCCCTTGCCTCTGCCATTGATACGGCCAACCAAATTGCAGATGGGTCAAGGTTACGCGGAAAGGCGCAACAGGCCATTAAAGACTGGGGCAATCAGATGCTGGAGTTGGCAACGAGTCGTTCTCGGTACGATTTAACGGAGGCAATTGCGATCGCCCAGCAAATTCCTGCAACTGCCCCAGCCTATGAACCAGCTCAACAGCAAATCCGAGTTTGGCAAGAGGCTGCCGGACAGTAATCGACAGGGTACGAATAGACAGGACAGGAGTTGACAGACACAGGTACAAGTGCCGTTACACATGCTCTTGTGCTAGAGTGGGCGTACTTCTCAAGACTCGGCGAGTTATCGACTAT
>DATNQK010000252.1:0-3258 GCA_036704065.1 Stenomitos sp. | reverse complement strand
ATGGCTTTATGGTTGCGGTGCCCGAACATCCTGGCAGCAATAAGCAACAGGTGCAAGCCTTATTGGAAGGGATAGGTCGAGATGTTGCTGAGCCAGTAGAGTTTTTGGATCGCCCCCTCGATGTTCAGTTTTTGCTAAACGCTCTACAGAATTTAGCCCAATCCGATGAACGCTTTCGGGGCAAACTTGATGCCACTCGTGCAGCGATTATTGGCCAGTCCTTTGGCGGCTATACGAGCCTAGCTGCTGCGGGTGCTCCCTTGGATTTTGCTTCCCTCAGACAAAAGTGTAGTCAGCAACTGAATACAACCCTCAATTTTTCGTTGGTACTGCAATGTCAGGCGTTGCGCCAACCCAGTGCGCAATATCAGTTAGCAGATTCTCGCATTAAGGCGGCGATCGCCATTAATCCAATTACAAGCGCATTATTTAGCCCAGCAAGCTTGGCCCAACTTCAGACACCCGTGATGATTGTCTCTGGCAGTGATGATGTGGTGGCACCTGCCCTTTCCGAACAAATTGAGCCCTTTACCCACCTAACGACACCTCAGCGCTACTTAGCCTTAATTAAAAACAGCAACCATTTCTCTACCATTGCGCCTGCCCCAGCCGATGAATCGAGCCCCATTCCTCAATTGCAGGGATTGGAAGGCCCCGCACCTGACTTGGCGAGGGCCTATATTAAAGTGTTGAGTTTGGTATTTATGGACGTGTATCTCAAGGGCGAGTCTTCCCTGAAAGGCTATTTGAGCCCTGCGGGTGCTGCAACCTTAAGTCAATCGCCTTTGCCCTTAAGCATTGCCACCGTGCTGCCGGAAAAAGGACTGATTCCTAAGGATAGCCCTCCTTAAAAAAGGAGATTCGGGATAAGTGGTATTAGAAAGATGGAGAATATAGCGCGACGTGCTTGGATTTATTAACCTAAATAAACCAGAGGGTTGGACTTCTCATGATTGTGTAGCTCGGGTCCGCCGTATTTTATCGACCAAGCGGGTGGGGCATGGCGGCACGCTCGATCCTTCAGCCACGGGTGTGTTGCCCATTGCTGTAGGCACTGCAACGCGACTGCTCCAGTTTTTGCCCACTGCTAAAGCGTACCGCGCCACCATTCGTTTAGGCGTGCAGACCACAACCGATGATTTAGCGGGCGATGTTTTAGAGACAAAATCTGCTGCTGCTGTGGATTTAAGTCAAATTATGGATATCTTGCCCTCCTTCGAGGGGCAAATTAATCAGATTCCGCCGATTTATAGTGCGATCCAAGTCAATGGGCAACGCTTATATAAGCTGGCCCGACAAGGCGAAACAGTGCAACCTGAACCCCGCAAGGTAGAGATTTATCAGATCAAAGTAATTGATTGGCGCATCGACCATCCAGATCATCCTGAACTGACGCTCCAGATTGACTGCGGCCCTGGAACTTACATTCGCTCAATTGCCCGTGATTTAGGAGAGTTGTTACACACAGGCGCAACCTTAGCCTGCCTTGTACGCACCCACAGTTGCGGTCTTGATTTACGCGACAGCATCTCTTTAGAAGATTTAGCGCAGCAGGCATTGCAGAACCACGTGCAACTCATTCCGCCTGCTCAGGTTTTGACGCATCTGCCTAAGCTTCCCCTTGCCGAAGGGCTTGCGCGACGGTGGGTTCAAGGTCAAGCGATCGCTCTATTTCCCCCTGTTGCTGATGAGTGGGTACAGGTGCAAGACGACTCGGCACGTTTGTTAGGCGTGGCTCATGTGTTGGAGGGGCGGCTGCAGCCGAAAGTGGTGCTCGATGGTTTAAGTTAACTGGCCTCTAGATTGGCCTTGATGCGGCTCTCGTTGACAGAAGTGAGCGACTTGTTGGGGCGTTACTCAGCTCGGAATCCTCAGAGTTGCCACCCACGACACCGTTTGTACGAGATGAATGGCTGGATAGGGTTAAATTAACATTGCCTTTGCGCACCTTAGTTGAACACGCTAACAGCGTAGGATTCAGAGTAGACTTTTTCGGTATGCTGTTAATATCCGCTGAGTTTGTAATTTCATGCTAGAGCCTGCGCGTACAGTTAGTATCTTTCAAAAAGAACCCAAGCATCTGCAATTTTTGGCTGGCGATGTTATTTTTGAAATTGGTCAGCCTGGAGATGTTATGTATGGCATTATCGAAGGTGAAGTTAACTTAGTTGTTAATGGAAAAGTTGTCGAAAAAATTCACGCTGGTGATGTTTTTGGAGAGGGAGTACTCGTTCATCCTTCTAGGGTTCGGGCTTCAACTGCAGTGGCTAAAACAAACTGTACCCTAGTCTGTTTAGATGAAAAACGATTTTTATTCGCGATTCAAAATACACCTATGTTTGCGATTGAAATTATGCGGAGTTTTTCTGAAAGACTGCGTAAACTTAAGCAAGAAATGTAGATGTATTTCTGTGTGAAGTCACTTTGATGTGAACGCTTGTACAGCTAGTTATTCTCTTTGTTTGTATACGAAACTTGAAATTACCCTTTAGGAGTACAGCATGCTTGAGGTTGTCGATTTTTTTGAACGTAGTGCTGGGCGCTGGCGATCGCAGAGAGCGACGCACCACTTAGCATTTCGGCGTGCGGAAGTTGGGGACTCAGAAATTGTAGTAGAGTCGCTGAGCGCAACGGATCCTGAAGTTGCAGAACTGTGTCGATATCACAACGTAGAGCCAGAACTGGCTGTGTGTGGGTCACGGGTGAGATGGCAAGGGACCATGAGTTGGGACAGAGATAACGAAGGGGGGCATGAAGGCAAAACCGTATTTGCGATCGTGCCGGATGCTGACGATCCACGAAAAGGACGTTTGTTAAGAGAGCGAGGATACGCCGAAATCGTGCCAGTTGTAGGGCGATATCACCTCGACCAAGACGGAGGCCTTAACCTGACCACCGAATATGAAACGATGAGCTCCATCGAGCGATTTTGGTTTGTCAGCCCCGAACTGCGACTTCGTACCAGTACAGTCAAGCGCTTTGGCGGATTTAGCACAGCCTCCTTTTGCTCCGAAGCTCGGCTACCCGAAGGAGTAGACCCTGGATCCATCGAAGGTAGCCCTGCATCATCCACTCCTGAAGCCGGAGCGATACCGAACGCATCCTGGATATCTGATATATGGTAATTTCTGAGAGGAATAGATGAAGGAATGTAAAGGAGCGTCAAAAGGGTAAAAAGAGCTTAGTAAGATTTACGAAACAGGAGAAGGAGAAGCGAGTTGTGAGCATTCCGAAGATAGAGTATGCACCGCGTAGTCA
>DATNQK010000251.1:0-2789 GCA_036704065.1 Stenomitos sp. | reverse complement strand
GAAATGTCCATCTCGCCCAATGTGGGGGCTCTGTCGCGCTATCTCAACAAAATGCGCCTCAGTCCTCCGGTACAGTTCTTCTCGGACAATATTGAAGAACAACTGAAGCATCTGCCGTTTGTGGATCAAGCAGAATTGGGCCGCCTCAAAGGTGGGATGAAGCGCTTAGCTGTATCGAAGGTGGGTGCTGTCTTCGAAGAGTTGGGCTTTACCTACATGGGCCCGATTGACGGTCACAATCTTGAAGAACTGATTGCAACGTTCCAAGAAGCCCATAAACACCACGGCCCTGTACTCGTGCATGTGGCCACGGTGAAAGGGAAAGGCTATGCGATCGCCGAAAAAGATCAAGTCGGGTACCATGCCCAAAATCCTTTCAACCTAGCGACAGGTAAGTCGCTCCCCTCCAAAACACCCAAGGCACCCAGTTACTCTAAGGTTTTTGCCGAAACCCTAATCAAAATTGCCGAGAACGATAGCCGTGTGGTGGGTATTACCGCTGCAATGGCAACTGGAACGGGGTTAGATAAGCTGCAAGCGAAATTGCCCAAGCAGTACATTGACGTAGGTATTGCCGAGCAACATGCGGTCACGATGGCTGCGGGGTTGGCCTGCGAAGGCATGCGTCCCGTCGTCGCCATCTATTCCACCTTTTTGCAGCGGGGCTACGACCAAATTATTCATGACGTGTGCATTCAAAACCTGCCTGTCTTTTTCTGCTTGGATCGGGCAGGGATTGTAGGGGCGGATGGGCCGACCCATCAAGGGATGTACGACATTGCCTATCTGCGCTGCATTCCCAACATGGTGTTGATGGCTCCCAAAGACGAAGCGGAGTTGCAACGCATGTTGGCGACGGGTATTAACCACACCGACAGTCCGATTGCGATGCGCTATCCTCGGGGCAATGGCTATGGAGCACCCCTCCTAGAGGAAGGTTGGGAGCCGCTGCCGATTGGTAAGGCAGAACTGCTGCGTCAAGGGGATGACATCCTGTTTGTGGCCTATGGTTCAATGGTGCATCCAGCCGTTCAGGCGGCGGAAATTCTGAGTGAGCATGGCATTAGTGCCTCCGTTGTGAATGCTCGCTTTGCCAAACCCTTGGATACAGAGTTGATTGCGCCGCTGGCTCAGCAAATCGGTCGCGTGGTTACCCTTGAAGAAGGGTGCATTATGGGTGGGTTTGGTTCCGCCTTAATAGAAGCGCTGATGGATTTGGATATCGTGGTGCCAGTTACCCGCCTGGGTGTTCCAGATATTTTGGTGGAACATGCCTCGCCTTCCGAATCAATGGCGGATTTGGGTCTGACCAGTGCCCAGATTGCAGAGCGCGTGCTGAAGTTGCTGAATAAGGCACCTGCAACTGTGGGATCAGTCGGGTAGATTAATTGGGGCAGTCCTTCTCGGAAAATATTACGATAAAGGTCTGGCTCCATTTTTCTAACGGTTGATGTCTTCACCAAATCCTTTCGAGCAATTTGCCCACACAGCGTTTAAGTCGGTGCGTACTGCTATAGAGACTGCCGAACATAACGCTGAGGTGTGGCAGGATACTGCTTATCAATGGGTTGAACAGGGTACAGAAAGCCTGGGTCAGGTGGTTGCGCCTGTTGTCAGTAATCCACTGCTGATGTCTTTGACCAAGTTGCCTATGCTGCGATGGGTGATGGCTGCGTTGGGACAGGTGGATATTACCCGTGTGCAAAGCGATGTCCAAGCCTTGCGTCAGAAATATCCGCTGCGATCGCGTGATGAGTTAGCACAACAGGTGATTCGCGATATGGCCTTCAAGGCCGCAGGTGTAGGACTAACGACCAACCTTCTGCCCCCCATCGCCTTAACCTTATTTGCCTTAGATATTGCAGCATTGTCTGCCCTGCAAGCGGAAATGCTCTATCAGGTTGCAGCCATTTATGGATTGCCCTTAGAGGATCCTGCGCGTCGGGGCGAAGTCCTCGCAATTTATGGTTTATCGGTGGGTGGCACTGGCATGCTTAAAACGGCCCTCAGTATTCCAGAAATGATTCCAGGGTTAGGTGCAATCCTGGGTGCCTCTAGCGATGCCGCGTTTCTTTTTACCTTGGGTCAAGCTGCGGTTCTCTTCTACGACCGTAAGGCAGCTCGTCAGAATCAGGATGCTGCTCAGTGATCGTTTTGTCTGCCTTGAATATCTCCTGAAGGGGGGATGCAGCATTATGATAGGGTCACGGTAGGGTATCTGCTGCCGATTTTTGGGCACGGACATTTTGCCTCGTCGCTTAGGCGCTATTATTTATTGCTTAATTGGATCGCAGTCGAATTATGAGCTTCTCTACTCCCGTCTATCCTGTTGTCTGGCAAAACGATCATGTCCGCCTCATTGATCAAACTCGACTGCCTACTGAATACAGCGTGGTAGAAATTAAGCTGTGTTCGGATATGGCCGCCGCGATCAAAACCATGATTGTGCGGGGTGCGCCTGCCATTGGTGTGGCGGCTGCCTATGGTCTGTACTTAGGTGCCCGTGAAATTCCAGCCACTGAACCCACGCAATTTCTGACGGCGTTGGAAGAAGTTGCCCAAACCTTAGCAGCAACGCGTCCTACTGCTGTTAATTTGTTCTGGGCCCTAAGCCGGATGCTAAAGGTGGCCAAGAGTACACCCGGTTCGGTAGAACAAATTCAAGCCCGATTGTTGGATGAAGCCCATGCGATCGCCGCTGAGGACTTACAAACCTGTCAAGCCATTGGCCAGCACGGGCTCTCTATTTTGCCTCAGACTCGTGAAAAGTTGCGTCTACTGACCCACTG
>DATNQK010000250.1:0-3238 GCA_036704065.1 Stenomitos sp. | reverse complement strand
AGTTCGTGGCTGATGCGTAACCGTTCTTCGCTCTCACGCAGGGTCTGCTCGGTGCGCTTGAGTTCCGAAATATCAATTGCAGCGCCAGTGATGCCCACAACTTCGTTTGTTGCGTTGTGATAGGGTTCCAGGGTTAAGTCGTAGTAATGGTCGATGCCATCTCTGCTCACCGTGACTTCCTGACGAGTCCCCATTCCGCTGTTGAGAACTTGTTCTTTCAGAGTTGTAAGGGCTTCTGCCTCTGCGACAGGTAGATAATCGCGATCATGCTTGCCCAACTGGTTTTGCGAATCATGCAGGGCTGGATTGTAAATCCAGGTGTATTTCAACTGCCGATCTTGACTAAATACTGTGATTGGCGCATTTTGTAGGCCCACTCTTAAACGTTCTTCCGCTTGCCATAAGGCTTGCTCGGTTTCCTTGCGATCCGTGATGTCACTATCGCTGCCCGTGATTCGCACGGGTTTTCCATCCAGATCGTAAAAGACTTTACCGTGGCTAAGTGCCCATCGGATTCTTCCGTCAGGGTAAAGCACCCGAAACTCGATTTTATAGTCTTCCTTGGTGGCGATCGCCTGCTCGATTGTTGCCAGAACGCGATCGCGATCATCAGGGTGCAGAAGACTGGCAAACATTTCAAAAGAACCATCGAATTGTCCGGGTTCCAATCCAAACATGGCTTCTAGGTTCTGTGACCACTGGATTTGTCCCGTTTGTAAGTTGCAGTCCCATAGCCCTGTTTTAGAGGCTTTTAGTGCCAACAGCAACCATTCATCGCATTCGTTTAAACTTGCCTTCTTCCGTTGAAACTCGGCCCGTTGCCCCTGTAATTGCTGATAGAGGTCTCGGTCTCGTTGGAGTTGATTGGATAACTCGACGGCTTGAAGGGTTTGCTTTACGGCCTGTTGCAGGCGTTCCGGGGTCAGTTGATCCTTAATTAAATAATCTTGTGCGCCTGCTTTCATCACTTCAACCGCAATTGCTTCGTTTCCGTACCTAGTGATAACAACGGCAGGTAAACACGGAAATGGAGAGGTAGATGGCAATTGAGCAAGAAAGTCTAAGCCATTTAAGTCTGGTAATCGATACTCCAGCAAAACAGCTGCAGGTTGATGTTGGTGCCAAAAATCTAACCCTTCTTGCCCCGATGATGCTTCTAAAATTGTGTAGGAAGTGTGCAAACCTTCTTGTAGGTATTGCCGATAAAGTTCTCGATCTTCAGGCGAGACATCCACAACCAGAAGGGTGCAAGGAAACTGAGTCATAAAACCAGATCTCTAACAGTTGGAGAGTGCGACTCACCTAAAGTCTAAAAAGAGGGTATAGCAATTGCAACCTCGTCAGCAAGCAAAATACTAAAATGAGAATGAATGGCTGATCATAACTGCCCTGATTAATTGTGTTGGAAGGGTTATTGCATAACCTCGTGACGCATTACTCTACATTAAGAAACGCTTCATCATTTAGGTTTCATTGCTAAACACCTTGAAGAGCGAAATAGCTAGATTTATCTGTTTGTATTTATAAATATAGAAAAAATATGTTTGATATTAATAGATTGTGTATTGCAATTTATATTATAACAGCTTGTTTCAAGGTTTAGCTTGTACAGGAAGAAAATCCAATAAATTTCGTTTGTTAAAGTAGCGAATGAAACAGCAACCCTGGAACTAAGATGCGAAAATCTCATCAATCCTTGGAACGGTATTGACTATAACTGTAGTTCCGCAAAAAAGTTTCGTGGCTGAAGGAGCTGCCTAACCCCTTCCCATCGCAATTCAATCTTGCCCTTAGTTCGTAGTTCGGTATATAGCCGTTTAGTCAATAAATAGGGAACTAAGCTTAATTGAGTGCGCTGCAAAGTGACAGTGCTTTGCTCCCAACCTTTAGCCTGAGACCTATGTTTCTACCTATGAGTAGATAGACTGGTGGGCTAAGTAGCACCTTATGCTTTATTGACATGGATTTAAGAACTCTAACTATCGGTCGATCCTTTCTCTATCGATAGTTAGAGACCAAAACACAGAAAATTTTAGAAAATCATTAAAGAAAAAAGATAAATATCTATTAAATGGGTTTATGAACTGATCCATTAAGGCACAGCTATTCCTCTTTTGAAATCTGATATGCCATTCAGTTGAAAGGTACTGATTTAAGGATAAATGCTAAACAATAGCAAGCTTGATATTGAGATCAAACAGGAATTTTCGCATGCTCTAGGTTATGGAAACTCTAAAACTGAGGAGTCTTTTCTAGATGCCTCAGAGCGTAGGGAGTTCATTAGTCTCTATATTTACGATTTGATAGATCAGAGCATTGTTTGGACGAACTGTCCTATAGCATCATTATTGGGTTATGAGCCCCAAGAAATTAAAAAAATGGGTCCAACAGGTTTAGCTAATTTAATTCATAATGATGATCTGCCTGCAGTCGCTGCACACTATAGACGTTACTCTACGCTGCGACCAGACGAGATCATATCAATTAAGTACCGGATGCTAAATTTTCAGGGGCGGTGGGTACAAATTCGTTCTCGGGAAACGGTTCTAGTTCAAGCAGCGGATGGTTTTCCTTTAAGAGTATTAGGTGTAATTCGAGTTTTGCCTCAAGACTATCTAACCAAAGAACCGAATTGTTTCTAGGAAAATATTTCCTGATCTTGATTGATTTTAGAAGTAGATAAAAATTTTATTAAAAATCGTGATTCATTATGAATAATGCAACAGAGCTATTCGGTCAAATTTTTGCTAATTTAAAAGAAATATTTTTTAGTAGATGGTGGGTGGAAATTAGCACGGATAAGCCAAGGTGTAGATATTATTTTGGTCCCTTCGTGACTAAAAAAGAAGCATCTACAATGCAGTGGGGCTATCTCGAAGACTTGGAAGGTGAAGGTGCTGAAGGAATTCATCTGTCGATCAAACGCTGTCAGCCTATGTGCCTGACTGAGTATGAATACGAGGCTTGACTACTTGCTATTTGCTGTCTTTCTATGCCCTATCTCGTACTGTATGTAGTGACAGGACTGGTCAGATCTCAAGTAGGAATGAAGTTACCCCTTTTATGGATAGAACCTGCCATGAACAAACCCTGCTGTGGCTAGGGCGTGTTTTAAAACCTAGAACTAACTCATCAGAGCCAAAGGAGGATACTAGCAATGGTGAGCATAGCAAGATAGTTCTTTGCCCGTTTCTCATAACGCGTGGCAATGCGTCTACACTGCTTCAAGCGATTGAGC
>DATNQK010000249.1:0-6198 GCA_036704065.1 Stenomitos sp. | reverse complement strand
GCTCAATCGCTTGAAGCAGTGTAGACGCATTGCCACGCGTTATGAGAAACGGGCAAAGAACTATCTTGCTATGCTCACCATTGCTAGTATCCTCCTTTGGCTCTGATGAGTTAGTTCTAGGTTTTAAAACACGCCCTAGCCCCATCTCTATCTTTCGGTTGCGGATTGAGGAGGGGCCCAGAAGCGAAATTGCAGATTACATAGCAGTTCATCACTTGGAAGGGTAACAGAATCTATCCCTAAAGATGAGGACAGCCTATTCCGAGCGGTAGTAGAGAATCCTCTACAGGACGATTAGCGTGAAAAGATTAAGTACCTCGGCGATTAACGTGAATATCTGTGTAATACAGAGGTTAAGCAATGTCTTTTTTCCCGATTCCTGATTTATCTGAATTTTTTACCAATTTAGCTGACGACATCAAAGAAGATATCCATTCAAAACTGCCAGAGCGAAAAGCAGCAGCCCTCAGTCGTCTACGAGAATTACTTCCACTCACGTTTGACTTTGACTACATCAAGTTTGCAATCATCCCCGCGCTCCTCACCAGTCCCTACAAAGGAGAGCGGCTATCCTTGCCGATGATTGATCTACCTCTAACTAAGGAAAACGCCTTACCCTACTACTTTTGGGGCCTCCTATACGACGACTGGGAACCCAATAAAGAAGAAGATGGACTTTCAGTATTTATCCAGGGGTATGAAAACCGAGGTGACAATAACCTTAGAAAACGGATTTATGCTTCAGCATTAACCCCTGATTTATACCGCTCGATGTATGGAGATAAAGTAGTCCAGTTTTTTGACCAACTGTTTGACGCCCAAAACGCAGAAAAACCCTTGATGCATCAGTATTTAGATCATTATTTTGATCTATTTTGGAATCTACACCTAGATGTCAAGCCCGCTGCAATTCCAGCAGAAGTGCGGGAGATCGGGATGAGCTTTAACACAGTCCTAGCCTATCGAGATCCCACTCAGGAGATCGTTTACACGAATTACATGAAAGTACGATCACTTCGGCAGTTTTTGAAAGAGTGGATTGATGCAAGGGTCGAGGATGTGATCAGGGGCAGAGTTGAAAATCCAGAGAAGACCTTCGTTTACTACTGGATCCAAAATGGTGAAGAGAAGGAGGATTTTCGGCGCAAGGATGTAGTTTTTGAGTGCTTCCATAACTTTGTTGCCTTAAGCCAATGGGGTAATACGCTGTACAACTTCATGTCTAAACTGAGCAAGGATACCGGAGATACTAACGTCCAGGCATGGTTTGAAAAAACGATGAACAGTGATGATGAACAGGTAAACAATTCTCCGTCTACTCGGCTTGATTGGTTTGTGATGGAACTGTTCCGCACAATTTCACCTAACACGGGAAGCATCTCTGCCATTGAAGAGGTAAGAACCCCTCCTTACAATCGACATGGATATGTAATTAGTCCCCACAAGGCAACGAGTGAAGATCCGCACCATTGGCAAGACGCCACTCAATTCAACCCTGAGCGCTACAACAATGTGCCTACTAGCAACCAAATTGATGAAGTCAAATCTCAAGCCATTGGCTTTGCGCAATGTCCTTTTCACAAAACGAGCTTTGAGGTAAAGGACGGCAGAAACGCTGCAATCACAAATAGTGCCTTTGGCACGGTTTACAGCATCAATAATGATGAAGCATCTCCCGTGTATGACTATGCTGGCTACGCCCCTTTCGGCTTTGGATACCGCCGCTGCCCTGGTGAATTGCTTACCGTTGAAGTATTCAAAGAGTTCTTTAGAAAGGTGTGGAAGGACAAAATTGAGTTCGGCAAACTCAATCTACCTAACGCAGAAAAGTTACCCATCGGACCTACCACCGTAATTGAGGACAATATTGGCTTTAAAAAGCTCATGTCCGATACCTCCATGTGATGAGCAATTTCACTCTCAGGAATGAAAAGAGGCGTTTCAAAACAAACACACGACAAGACTTAGGAAAGAGAAATTTAGAAACCCTCCCCAAACCAACAAGAAATCTGTCCCGCATCCGATTGAACTTTAGGATGATGCAGCATTTTGTTTAAGTAAGCATGATTGAAAGGACGGAACTTGAGATGTAAATGAGGTACTGATGTTTATACCTCCTGGTTTTGGCGATCGCTCCATCCAAACAACATTGGGCAAAATGGTTTACTACACTGCTCAGGGAGAACCATGGAATACCCCAGCTAATGATGACACCCGAGAAACGTTGGTATTCCTACATGGCTTTGGTGGTGGCTCCTCTGCCTATGAGTGGTCAAAGGTCTATCCAGCCTTTGCAGCAGAGTATCGTATTCTCGCGCCCGATTTAATCGGCTGGGGACGCTCAGACCATCCTGCCCGAAACTACCAACCAGAAGATTACATCCACATCATCACAGAATTTATAGAGCAAACGTGCCAAGCACCTACTACAGTAATCGCATCTGCACTAACAGCGGCATTCACAATTCGGGCTGCGATTGATCGGCCAGACTTATTCAAGTCATTGATTCTGACAACCGCAGCTGGTTTAGCTGAGTTTGGTCAAGACTACCGCAATAGTGGTTTCGCCCAATTTACCCGATCAATTAATATTCCATTTCTCAATCAACTGCTATATGGCACAGGGGTTGCCAATCATTTTGGTGTGCGCAGTTTTCTAGAGCAACGTCAATTTGCCCAGCCAGAGCGAATTTATCCCGAAATTGTGGAGGCATATGTGCAGTCTGCTCAACAGAATAATGCAGAGTATGCGGCTCTTTCTTTTGTCCGAGGAGACCTAAGCTTTGACTTATCTCAATACATCACCAGCCTGACGGTTCCCACTGCGATTATCTGGGGTAAAGGATTCGAGTTCACCAGCGCAGATATTGGTCGTCGTCTTGCCGAAATAAATCCACAAGCTATTCGTGTTTTTTATCATTTAAATGAAGTGGGATTTACGCCGCAATTAGAATTACCAGGAATGATGGTTGGCCTAATTCGCACGTTTATACCCTTGCTTGAGAGTGCTGTTGCAGAGCGATCTGTAGATCTTTCTGGGTTACCAGCTTAAGTGGCTAGTCAAGATACTTTCGTTACTTACGCATTACACAATTTCTAACTAAAGGGTTATAAACATAAGTTGTAGATCTGTCTCAAAAGTTGAAGGAAAAGACAGCTTTAGACTTACAGGAGAGGTAGAGTATCAACTTTAAAGACTGAGCAGCAGAATCATCTTTAAATAACGTCGTCAGTTCTGTTCAGGACTGGAAAGAGTGGGTTTACAAAACATATCTGAAACAGTGAGATTTAGATCAAGATTCGTCCAAGGTAAATAACTGAAATCCCGCAAATGTTGAAAGGATACCAACAATGACAAAATTCAAAAAGGATGATCATGTTGAATGGGATTCATCGGGTGGAACCTCGCGGGGCGTGATTAAGCAGGTCATTACGGAACCCACTGACTTCAAGAACCATCACTTTATCGCGTCCAAAGAAAAGCCTGAATATTTGGTTGAAAGTGAAAAGAGTGGAAAGCAAGCCATCCACAAACCGGAAGCATTGAGGAAAACTAAAGCGAGCGAGTAATGGCACAGCATACTAATACTGACGATACAACAACGCTACGTGAATTTCGCGAAGCAGTTAACATGACTGCCGAGGAACTAAAAAGCTGGTTAACCACAGAAGATTCCAAATCTGTAGGCATGAAGGAACGCGAAGGCAGCGAGTCTACAGGACATGAGTCGGGGCGTCAAATTGTAGACCTACTGCACGAAAAAAATTCGAACTACAGCCAGGATGACTACAAGCAAATGCGCCGCGTTGTGAGTTATATTCATCGACATATAGCGCAAAAACCGTCTGGAGAGATAGCGCATAGCCGCTGGCGATATTCCCTTAAAAACTGGGGACATGACCCCCTAAAAGAGTAGCAAAGACTAAAAACAATCAAACGATGCACGACTGTGCCGCAAATGCTTCATAAGAAAATTACAGCTATATTTGAAGCTGGCAGAAATGCAACTCTGATTCAAGCATGAAGCATATGTTATTTAAAGATCTATTTTAGAAAGGAATTCACACATATTTTCGTAGATACTGCTGAAAAAATTTTGGGATAATAGCAGGTAATAGGGTTAAGGCACTAGCCAGTAGACTATACGTACGCTATTACCAGTTCCATAAGTGCTCAAAGTAGGAAGTATTTCGTCCCGAAATCTTTTAATTTGTCCGTAATCATCGGTATATGTTTGGAGCCAAGAAACCATTCTATAGTGATGGAGTTTTTTATTATCTTGGCTCAACGGGTAATAGTAGAAAGCTTTGATAGGGCATTCTGATGGATAAGGGTTAAGTCCATCCCCAAATAGATCTGCATACTGAGATTCCACAGTTCCCTTAAATACCTTTGTTTGGTGAATCCAATCATAAGCCATCAGTTCATCCAGGAGAAGCCAACTGGTGACAGATTGTTTTACCTGATTTAGTACGTTGTCGTTCTCATCCTGTAAAGAAGGATATGCGTATGAAGCTCTCAGAACTTCATTTGAAATATTAGGAGGTGCTCCTCGTTGTCCTGGTTTAAAGGCCTCTGCTTCGGGATGAATATCTGCCAGAATTCTATATAAACCTCTGTCTTTCTCTGCGAAAAGTGGAATGGATTCAGTCCAAGAATTTAGGACAATTCCCCCCAGCGAAAAAGTCTCGATGCGGGTTGACACAGGATTCCATGAATGGTCTTCAAACTTTTCTGCATGTATTTTAAGCTCGATGCTCATTAGTCTCTCTCGAACTAAGGCTTTGTCATAAAAAGGTATTGCAGGCCGTGGAAAGGATGCAAGGTTTTAATCGCCAAACTCAGTCTCAACCACATAAAAACGCAATTTCACATCCGCAACTGGCCTGAGTATAACGCTGCACTCAAGCATAAGTGGGGCTTCCCCTTATAGGTATATATCATAGACGTTTCAACTGCCTCTCATCGATAAAAACGATTAACCAAGGGGGAATCTCCGTAGATATACGGGGGTGTAGTTTCTATGCACATCGGACAATAAACAGAGGTCTAGATAGCATAAACATGCACTTATCCTTCAGGACGTCTTTATAATGGCAATTTCGAGAAATCTATCGGATTTTTCCTTGCTGGGTATTTTGCAAATGTTTGAGCGTGCAAAAAAACTGGACAGCTCTTACCTTCGACTCTCTTTGTATTGAACGCACTTGGTTCTATCAAGGTCATGTAATTGACAACTTTGCTCTTGATGAATAGTCCTGCTTGAAGAACCCTTTATTGAACATGCATACATTGATTCTTCTATTTTTAGTGGCTCAGATACAATTCTTTCCTTAAGCAACCTCTACAGAAAGTGGCTGATAACAGTTGCAATAATTACCCAGCAGTTCTCAATCAAGTTTTCCACTGGCAATAATTCAGGACTTTAAACCTTCTTTGCCTTGAAAGCAGTCAGTTTGGCTCTGCTGCAAATTTAGCTTGAGACTTTTCTAGTTAAACAACCGCGCATTCAAGTAATTTATCCTATATGGCGCAACAAACTATGTCTGCTGATCGCACCCAGAACCTTTTTCTTTACTCCTTTTTAAGTCGGTTCGGACCACTCAGACAGAGCTATATTGCCAAAATTATGATGGTTGCCTTCTTGGGAACCCATATCCCACTTTTGGCATTATTAGTTGCCTTCATTGCGTCTAGTTCGTCTTCCATGGGCATAACACTACAAGTGCTGATCATCGCCCTAGTTGCGACACTCGCAGGTACTGCTGCCACGTTAGCTGCTCTGCGCTATCTTCTAGCACCAGTTATCCTGACTGCGACAACCTTGCGAAACTATCGGGACACACAAGCTATTACAACATTGCCAATGGTCTTTACCGATGAAGCCGGAACTTTGATGGCAAATACTACCCAGACATTGCATGAGTTGGATCGGTTGATTCGTTACATCCGCAATTACGACAACCTCACGGAATTACCTAACCGCGAATTTTTCCTTCAGAAACTCTCTCAAACAGCTAACCAAAGTGGAAAAGATGCAACCTTCATCGCTCTTCTTCTAGGGCGTGTTTTAAAACCTAGAACTAACTCATCAGAGCCAAAGGAGGATACTAGCAATGGTGAGCATAGCAAGATAGTTCTTTGCCCGTTTCTCATAACGCGTGGCAATGCGTCTACACTGCTTCAAGCGATTGAGC
>DATNQK010000248.1:0-4439 GCA_036704065.1 Stenomitos sp. | reverse complement strand
GCGCATCCCTCCCGGAACCTTTCATCGTTCCGTTTCCGACCCAGATGGCTCCGTGGTCTTAAACCAAGCGGTGCGCGCTGCAACCACGACTCTCGAGCATGAATTTCGCGTTTACAGTAGTGCCGACATTCCCCGCCTGCGATGGGCTACCTCGCGAGGTGGAGTTGTGCCTCAAATGCATGGTTTCAAAGGCCCGATTTGTAGAGCGGCTTAGTTCAAAATCTTAAAACAATCTGAAACTCAACTGATTTTAAAAAACTGCTGCATAATACGACAAACAGAGAGGGTTGATCTAGACTGCCCTCTCTTCTGCTTTCTACCGCAATTTTAGAAGGTACATGTGTTGCTTTGTACCTCTGAATCACATTTTAATTTTTGTCTGCTTCCGCTTTAACTCTGTTCTCTACACTGCACATTAAAGCAAAGGCACTCCTATGGCTCCTTTAAGAGTTGGAATTAATGGCTTTGGTCGGATTGGACGTTTAGTCTTTCGTGCTGGTCTGGGTAACCCCAATATTGAATTTGTTGGCATTAACGATCTGGTTCCCCCTGATAATCTGGCCTATCTTTTGAAATACGATTCCACCCACGGAAAACTCCAGGGGCAGATATCGGCTCAAGCAGAAGGCATCATGGTCAATGATCACTTTGTGCCTTGCTTTGCCCTTCGCAACCCTGCTGAAATTCCCTGGGCTCAATTAGGTGCAGACTACGTTGTAGAAGCCACTGGCTTGTTTACGGGCCATGAAGGGGCACAACAGCACTTAACAGCAGGCGCAAAACGGGTGGTTATTTCTGCGCCGACGAAAGATCCTGACAAAGTCAAAACCTTTGTGGTTGGCGTCAACCACGATCAGTTTGATCCCACCACAGATTGGATAGTATCTAATGCCAGTTGCACCACCAACTGCTTAGCCCCTTTGGCAAAAGTACTGCATGAAAACTTCGGTATCAGCGAGGGACTGATGACGACGGTTCATGCCATGACCGCGACCCAACCCACCGTAGATGGGCCTAGCAAGAAGGATTGGCGCGGTGGACGCGGTGCAGCCCAAAATATTATTCCGTCCTCAACTGGTGCAGCCAAGGCCGTTGCTCTGGTTCTACCGGAACTCAAGGGTAAACTGACTGGCATGGCCTTCCGTGTTCCTACCCCTGATGTATCTGCTGTTGATCTCACCTTCAAAACGGAAAAAACGACGAGCTACGCAGATATTTGTGCAGCAATGAAGCAGGCGTCGGCACAAGCTTTGGCAGGTGTACTCGGCTATACGGATGAGGCCGTTGTGTCTACAGATTTTCAAGGTGACGCACACTCTTGTATTTTCGACGCTGAAGCAGGAATTGCCTTAAACACGAATTTTTTCAAGGTCGTTGGCTGGTACGACAATGAATGGGGCTACTCAAACCGCACGATTGATCTCATGATGTCCATGGCCCAAAAAGAAGGGTTACTTTAGACTCGAATCATCCTCCAACCAGTCTTTGACAGGGTTGCTCCGCCTTTGTTAGGCTAGCAAGAATGGTTCTGGAATAGGGTGACAGCGTGGATATTGTAATTGGCCGTAGCAAAACTGCCCGTAGAGCTTACGGAATTGATGAAATAGCCCTTGTTCCAGGCCGACGGACGCTAGATCCACAGTTGGCTGATACAAGCTGGGAAATAGGCGGATTTCGTCGCGATATTCCCATCATCGCAAGTGCGATGGATGGGGTAGTGGATGTGGGCATGGCAGTACGCTTGTCGCAACTGGGGGCACTAGGCGTCCTCAATTTAGAGGGTATTCAGACACGATATGCCGATCCCGCCCCCATTTTGGATCAGATTGCACAGGTAGAGGTGAGCGGCTTTGTAACCCTGATGCAAAAGCTGTATGCTGAACCGATCAAGCCAGAACTGATTCGCCAGCGCATTCAAGAGATCAAGTCTCAAGGTGGGATTGCTGCTGTTAGCGCAACCCCTGCTGGTGCAAGTTTATATGGTGCTGCGGTTGCAGAGGCAGGAGCAGATTTATTTTTCATTCAAGCAACGGTCGTTTCAACTGCTCATTTATCTCCGAGTGAGATTACGCCGCTGGATCTGGCTCAGTTCTGCCGTGACATGCCTATTCCGGTGATCCTAGGCAACTGCGTCACCTATGAGGTTGCTCTCGATTTGATGCAAGCTGGGGCCGCAGGTGTTCTGGTTGGAATTGGTCCAGGTGCAGCCTGTACGTCTCGTGGCGTGCTGGGTGTGGGTGTTCCTCAAGCCACTGCTATTTCAGATTGTGCAGCGGCACGGGACGACTTCTTTAAGCAAACGGGTAAATATATCCCTGTCATTGCGGATGGTGGCTTGGTCACGGGAGGCGACGTTTGTAAATGTATCGCCTGCGGTGCGGATGCCATCATGATGGGTTCTCCCTTTGCCCGTGCTCAAGAGGCTCCTGGTCGTGGCTTTCACTGGGGAATGGCAACGCCAAGCCCTGTCCTGCCTAGAGGTACCCGTATCAATGTGGGCACAACAGGCACCCTAGAGCAAATCCTTGCTGGCCCAGCTCAACTGGATGATGGAACCCACAACTTCTTAGGTGCCCTGAAGACCAGTATGGGAACGCTAGGTGCGAAAGACTTGAAAGAAATGCAGCAGGTAGAAGTAATTATCGCTCCCTCCCTGTTGACGGAAGGAAAAGTTTACCAGAAAGCCCAAAAGCTAGGGATGGGTAAATAAATTATTGAGAACTTTTCTTACGTTTAGCCCTATGGCTTGAGAATTGTATTCTCAGTGGATGGCAAAGTGTAACTGCTTGCATACAATGGAAAATAGCGGAGACGAAAGTTTCCGTTCACTCCTCACACCACACTCCGCCTGGACGATTGTTCGGGCGGCTTCTTTTTTAAGGGTGTTAAGTTTGAGATCAAAGTTAACGCCGAACGCATTAAGATCCTGCTATGGTAGGAATCGTAGAGATTTTTTACAAAGGTCGTGCAGGCATGACAGCAACTGCAGTCACAGATACAACGTTCAAAGATGAAGTCATTGATAGTGACGTTCCCGTATTGGTGGATTTTTGGGCACCTTGGTGTGGTCCCTGCCGTATGGTTGCGCCTGTCGTCGAAGAAATTGCTGAACAATATCAAGGCCAAGTTAAAGTCGTTAAGGTCAATACGGACGAAAATCCAAATGTTGCCAGTCAGTATGGCATTCGCAGCATTCCCACACTGATGATCTTTAAAGGCGGTACTCGCGTAGATATGGTAGTCGGCGCAGTGCCTAAAACGACCCTAGCGAACACCTTGGAAAAGCATTTGTAAAGCGACTTGTGGGAGGGATTCCTCTGCATTGACTCCTTCTACCTGCAATGTTGAGAAACTCAAGGCTTGGCTGTATGTCTAAATGCAGCCACCTTCCCTTGCTAAATTAAGTGCTGACTAAGATTCCATAAAGCTTTAAACTTTTTCCCACAAGGCTAAACCGCCTCCTTTACCGCGTGCTGCTAGGAGGTGAGGTGAGATCCAAAACATGCGGAAGAATGCCTGCTGTTTCAACGGCAGCTGATAAAACTGTTCTTCTTTCACGATGCCGCCGCGGATAGATCCTTGATAAATTGCATGGCCAAAGCCTTGGACTTCAAGGCGTGTGAAGTCAAATGCAAGAATGCGCTGCTGAGGCTGAAACTGGGTTGGCCCTGTTAAGGTTAGACGCAGTGTGCTCCATTGCACTTGGTTATATACCGTCCCTGCGTTAGCCCTGTCTGGGCTGGGTTGTGTAGAGGAATTGCTGTCAATAGGCTCGCTAGTATAAGTCAAAGAAATTTGTAACCAATGGGGAATCCATCGGCCTTTAGGCGTCTTCTTGCCCTGCTGAGCCGATGAGACGAACCGTAATCGCCAAGTTCCCATCAACTGTTCGTAGTTGGCAGGGGGAAGGTTTTTGCAATTGCGCTCTAGTTGCCGTAGGGCCTCAATCACCATTGCCGTGGAGGGCTTTTGCGACTCCTTTGGTAGCTCTTGAGGAAATATTGCATGCCACAGTACATCTTGGGGATTAGCGGTCATATCCACTGGTGACCCTTGCGAAAAGCACAATAATTAAGACGCGGCAAAAATAGCATCGATCCGATGTTGCGCTTTTTGCAGCGCTGCTTTGGGTGTTGATTTGCCAAGCAAGGTGCTTTCTAAGGCTCGGCCTAAATTGTCGGAGACCGCAGCATAGCCTGGAAACATTGGCCGCGATCGCGCCACAGCCATTTGATCTAAAAATACGCTTAAACTGGGCTGCTGTTGAACAAAGGTTTGATATTGGTCTGTTTTGCGGACGTTC
The DNA here is from genome assembly GCA_036704065.1 of Stenomitos sp. GTDB lineage: Bacteria > Cyanobacteriota > Cyanobacteriia > Thermosynechococcales > Thermosynechococcaceae > JAAURS01. The sequence continues at coordinate 136 of DATNQK010000248.1, read as the reverse complement.
AAGTTGACGGGTAAATAGCCTGTACCTACGGCCCATTCAGACTGAAAGGCTTCGCTGGCTGCATATTCGGCAAAAACAAATGCAGCGCGCTCGCGTTCTGGCGTTGTCTTGAACACAAACAAATTTTCACCGCCTA
>DATNQK010000247.1:0-6600 GCA_036704065.1 Stenomitos sp. | reverse complement strand
TTGCTCGTTTTGCAGTGCAGGCGTTGCGCAAAGAAGCAACCTGCCATAACGCTTTTGATATTGCTGGGCCTAGCGCTTGGACTGCAGACCAAATTATTCAACTGTGCGAACGTCTCTCTGGCAAAGACGCTAAAATTGCCCGTATTCCTGTAGCAGTATTGAAAGGGTTGCGTAAGGCCGTTGGCTTTTTTGAGTGGGGCTGGAATGCCGCTGATCGCTTGGCCTTTACCGATGTCATTACTTCTGGGCGACCGTTGAATGCACCCATGCAACAGACCTACGAGGCGTTTGAAATCGCCCCAGATAGCATTGCCACGCTTGAGTCCTATATGCAAGACTATTTTAATCGGATTCTCAAAAAGCTTAAAGAAATCGACTACGACAAGCAAAAGCAGAAGTCAAAGAAAAAGCGATCGCCCTTCAAATCATCCCAATCTACTTAAATCGCTAGGAAGCAAGACCACTAGAGATCTAGGATGGTTAGGGGGTAGGGATAGGCTTGCACTTCAGGGTATCCCGGGTATCAGCACAGAAACGAGGAAACGAAAAGCGTGGGGAAAGCGGGGATTGTTTATAACGACATCAAACCCATTGCCTGTCGTACAGCATTAGATCTCAAGCACCACCTAGAGTCTGCAGGGTGGGAGGTGGTGTTTGGCACTGGTGAAGGCGGTATTTTGGGCTACTCGCGCCCTGATTCTCCAGCTTGCTTTTCGGCGACATCCAGCTTGGTGCCGCCCGGTTTCGATGACGATATGGCCTTTGCCATTGTGCTCGGTGGGGATGGAACAGTCTTGTCCGCCAGCCGTCAGCTTGCCCCTGCCGGGATTCCAATGCTCGCAGTCAATACGGGCCACATGGGCTTTTTGACCGAAACCTATCTCAACCAGCTTCCAGAAGCAGTTTCTGCCTTGATGGAAGGGCAATATACCGTTGAAGATCGGGTTACTTTAACGGTTCAGGTCATCCATGACGATACCGTAGTGTGGGAAGCGCTATCGCTCAACGAGATGGTGTTGCATAAAGAACCCCTGACCGGTATGTGTCACTTCGAGGTTGAAGTGGGAGGCCATGCTTTGGTCGACATTGCGGCAGACGGCGTCATTGTTTCAACGCCAACAGGCTCAACTGCCTATGCCTTGGCAGCTGGTGGCCCCGTGATTACCCCAGGCGTCTCTGTGTTGCAGCTGATTCCCATCTGTCCTCATTCTCTGGCATCGCGGGCGCTGGTGTTTGCGGATACTGAGCCTGTACAGATTTTTCCCGCCAATCAACAGCAGCTTATTTTAGTGGTGGATGGTAATGCTGGCTGCTACATGCTGCCAGACGATCAAGTGCGTGTGATTAAATCGCCTTACTATGCACGGTTTATTCGCTTAGGTTCGCCAGAATTCTTCAAAATTTTACGGGAAAAGCTGGGCTGGGGATTGCCCCATATTGCCAAGCCCACTTCTGTTGAACTGCCCTAAGCTAGATGTTTTTGTCTTGTTGCTTTATCTAGCCTCAGCACACAGAGCAAAACAGCCGTTCATCTCTCTCTTATGCTAAAAGCCCCACCATTCATTGGCGGGGCTTTTAATTTTGTTCTGAGTCTTAATAGTTGGGGAGGCTTAGAAATTCATTTCCGCAGCCTGAACCTTCTCTACCTGCTTCTTCTTCAGTACCAGCATGATTTGAGAAATCATAATGGCAGCAAAGAAGGCCATCAGCCATTTCACCCGAGTTGGATTTTGCAGCACAATTTCAGTATCATGCTGGCCAAACCCACCTACGTTGGGGTTATTGGTTAATGCTTCGCCTTCCTTAATCTGTTGACCCTTGCTTACGAGCAACTCTGGCCCTGCTGGAATTGTTTCGGAAACCTTCTGGCCATCAGTGGTTGCAATGGTAACAACCTTTGCCCCTGCATCACCGTCGGCAATGTCCGTAATGACACCAGAAATGGGTGACGCATAGAGGTTATTGTTGGACTTATCGCCAGTGGGATAAATTTGTCCACGGCCTCGGTTCCCACCCACATTGATCAAATATTTGCCAAAGTGGACATTCTTATCCGTTTCAGGATTGGGAGACAGAATGGGGAAAACAATTTCTTGATGGTCGGCACCAGGCAGCGGACCCACCACGAGAATATTTTCTTTGTCTGCGCTATAGGGCTGGAAATAAACGCCGCCCGTCTTTTCCTTTAATTCTTCAGAGAGTCGATCTTGAGGCGCTAATTTAAAGCCTTCAGGTAAGACCAACACTGCACCAACGTTCAAATCGCCCTTGTCACCGTTGCCAAGCACCTGCTGCACATTGGTGTCGTAGGGGATCTTAACAACTGCTTCAAAGACCGTGTCTGGCAAAACGGACTGAGGCACTTCAATTTCTGTAGGCTTTTGGGCCAAGTGGCAGTTTGCGCAAACAATCCGTCCCGTTGCTTCGCGCGGATTTTCGTATGCTTGCTGTGCAAACACAGGGTAAGCATGTGCCGCATGGGGCAAGGCAAGCGTGCTAGCCATCGTAATGACGAGCACTGCCAGAAGTTGGACACTTCTTTGTGTCAGGGTTGAAAACAAATTTCGCTTCATTATGGTAAGAGGGGGTCAATGCAAGACAGGAGCAAAAGCAGTAAACCGAGCGGCGTTGCTAGGATGCAACTTTAAGTCCACCAAGGGTCTTTGTCGGTGCGGAAGTCGGTTTCGGTCCAAGTGCTAAAGACAAGCTTGTCATCGTTAACAGCAGCATGTGCTAAAGCCAAAGACAGTGGAGCTGGACCGCGCACAACTTTGCCCGTTTCGTCGTACTGAGACCCGTGACACGGACAAATGAATTTGTTCTGGCCTGCGTTCCAAGGCACTACACAGCCTAGGTGGGTGCAGACGGCATTGATGCCATAGCTGCCAATTGTGCCATCATCTTGCACAACAACGTAAGTTGGATCTCCCTTTAAGCCCTGTGCCAAGGAGCGATCGCCCGCAGCATGCGTTGTGAGATACTCGCTGACCACAATATCGTTGCCTAACGCATCTTTAGCAACTACACCACCGCCGCTACCGCCGCTGGAAGGAGGGATAAAGTAGCGCACAACTGGATACAATCCGCCCAAGGCGGTTCCAGTAATTGCGCCAAAGGTCAGCAGGTTCATAAACTGTCGACGCCCCATATCGGGCACGTCAGGAGATCCAGAGACTTGAGCCATGGTATACGTCGCTTCTAGTGTTTTTTTATGAATAGATAACCCTGAGCCTTTTTTAGCCCATCCGCAGCGCTTTAACTCGGGACTGTTACTGGCCGAGCCCACCAAAGGATAGACCAACAACGGTCGCGCTAAAGGCTAAATTGGAGTGCATCAGGCATCATTACATTTCTTGACGTATTATCTCATTTGTTGCCGCCCATTTGTATACGAAATGTAAACAACTTCAGGCAAAAAGGACAAGAAAGATGACCGGTGCAACCCTTCAGGCCCTCCTTTTGAACAAGTGGGGAAAATCTTACGACATACAGCTGCGACGCACCCAAGGTAAAATTTTTGCTTTGGTAATGTGGCGCTACTTAGAGCAAGCCTCTTTCCCGATGACCGCAGAGGAATATAGCGAACATTTAGACGCCATTGCCACTTATCTGCAAGGTTGGGGGGCATTCCAGCAGGTTACTGATTATATTTGCGCCACCCGTGAACGGCCGCGACTCGGAAAAGCAGTGAGTATCCCCTTGGAATTGGGGGAGCGTGCCTCGGAATGGCTGTTAGAAGAGTTTTAGGCTGAGTACCACGCCCCTCTGCTTGAGGGCGATCCCCTGTGCTGCTACGGTCTACAGCCCGAAGCTGTGTGTTAACGACGCAACGCCAGAACTAGTCCCGTTCCGACCATGTACAGTGCTAAGACTGCACCCCCTAGTAAGCTTTGGGTTAGCGGATCGGTTGAGGGGGTGAGCACCGCGCCCAGAACCACCGCCCCTAAAAGCACATACCGCCATGCCGATAACATCTGTTGCCCTGTGACAATCCCTACCAATCCCAACAAGAGCTGGATAACCGGAATTTGAAAGGCGAGCCCCGTGCTAAACATCAACAGCAGCACAAATTCAAAGTAGCGGTCAATGGACCATAGCTGCTCAACGACGTCTTGGCCATATTGGATAAAGAAGTTGAGTGCAGCCGGGATAAGGGCAATATAGGCAAACCCCAGCCCTAATACAAACAAAATGGACGAGCCGAAGACAATCGGGCCGAGAAAGCGGCGTTCGCGGCGTGTTAACCCAGGCAGCACAAACCGAATGATCTGGTACAAAATGACTGGGCTAGCGACGAGAAGACCGCTATAACCTGCCACCTTCAGCGAAACAAAGAAATATTCTCCTGGGGCCAATTGCAAAAATTTGGCACCCTGGGCGGGTTGCTCTAGGAGGTTCACGATGAAGTTGACCTTCCAAAAACACAGTGCCATTCCCACTGCAACTGCAATCAGACTGTAGAAGATACGCTGACGCAACTCTTCTAGATGATCGAATAGAGACATTTCGACATCGTCTAAACGATCTAGATCATCTGTGTCAGGGTCGTCCTCGTCAGGCTCGAAGGGAGGCTCTTCATTGCTCAGTGCGTTGAGTCCCAGATCGGGTTCGGTCCCCTGTACAACGGGTTGCGAAGTCAGAGTCTCGGGATTGGGAACGGAGGCCGCAGGCGATTCCGGAGAAGAGGACATGAATTCTATGGGTGGCGTTCGGTTCTGATCGATTATAAATTTTTAAGCCAAAAGATGTTGACCCTGCAGATTAGCAGTAGGAGTCCACTACACTACTATAAAAAAGGTGTGTTCTGCTGTCTGTGTTTTGCCTGTCGAAAGCGTGCGAAGGGTTGTCTTAACGGTTGCACCACAGTCGTCGACCTTCGGTACCGCGATGACTATTATTCATGGCTTCGTGCTCCGTCTATTCCATATTGCATAGGGTGAATCAACGCTGTGATCAAGACGCCTCCTGCCTCTAGGCAGCTTAAGCAATGGCTTGATGGAGATCTGCTCATGCTAGGCAAGGGGTCGGTGTGGGCAGAATTCCTAACCGATGCTGTGCGCTCTAGGGGACGACGCCAAGCCAAAGGTGCTATCCGCACGGCAGGGGTGTCGTTTAGCCTGCTCCTGTTGGGGGTTTGGAACGGAGCGTTTCTTGCTGCCTTACTGTTGGCCTGTGGCAGCAGTACGCTGCTCTATTTTGTTTTGCAGCATCGGATGCGGTTGCCTGAACGATCGCTGCAACGGTGGTTGCAATCGCCTCAGGCTCCGTTACAACTGGCGATCGCCTCTGGTCTTGCAGTTCTATTCAGCACCTATGCAACGTTTGGGGTAGGGCAAGATCTCAACAGTCCCAACTTAGCTTTGTTGTTGCTGATCCAGGATGCAGGAATGCTGATTGCCTTTAGCTTGGCCGTACGGCTGATGCTGCGACAGGGTATGCCTGCCCAAGCTTTTGATCGCTGCGTTGCAGGTTTGCTGCACCGCGATGAACTGAGACGACTCATGGCTGTGCGCCAGCTCTCTGACTTGTCCCGCGCAGGAAAGCTGTCAGAAACGGAGCAACTTCAAGCAGCGGAATACCTGACGCTATTGGCACGCAAGGAAACGGATCCACTGGTTCGCCGTGCCATTACGGAGAGCTTGTTGCAGTTACAACCCAACCATTCCTCTCAACTGAATCCTTCTGCATCAGTCCGTCGCATCAAAGCGGCTGAAACTGCCCCCTTAGAGGCTTCTGCAACTGTCTCAGTCCCGACAGAACGCTCGGTGGTGGAGGCGGGTGCTGGCCGAGTCTAAGTAATCGGTTCGTTCCTGACCCCTTCTAAGAAGGGTTTTAAGGGCGTTGTAGATTGCGTTCCATGGTCCGCAAAATGCCCTCTACTTGGGCTGCGCCTTCATCGGTCTGCAATAGGCTAAGGGGAGATTCGCCCTGCAAATGTGTGTTGGGCCGCTTGAGCCAATCCCAGGCCATGTCTGTGGACTGACCGAATAGCTCCATCGCCTGTGCATAAACTGTAGCAAGACGATACACCTGCTGGGCGACCTGATTTGACTGCTGTTCAGAATGGGGGCAGTGGGTTAAAACCTTGTTATAGGTGGCGATCGCCTCTTCGTAGCGGCCTAAGTACACCAGAGAATTGCCTTGGTTAAACCATGAGTCCAATGTATTCACCTGCCGCTCTGGTAAGGTGTCGCGCATTGACAGTGGTGTATAAGTTTGAGGCAGTACATCAGTTTCGCGTTGTAGACAGGCTTGGGCCAAGTCCCGATGCTTGCAGGCTTCAGTAAACTCTGGTTTGAGTGCGATAGCTCGGTCGTAGCTGCCAATAGCATCGCGATACTGGCCTAGGGCATTGAGTGCATTGCCTCGGTTATGCCACGCTTCAGGATAGGCAGGATTAATGTTGAGGGCTTTATCGTAGCTATCAATGGCCGCTTCGTAGCGGCCTAGATGGTACAGTGCATAGCCGTGGTTATGCCAAGCAGGCGCACAGTCTGGGTTGCAGCGGATGGCATGGGTATAGCTGACAATGGCGTCCTGGTAGCGCTCTAATCGATGGAGAACATAGCCGCGATTATTCCAGGCTTGGTAGTCGTCTGG
>DATNQK010000246.1:0-8872 GCA_036704065.1 Stenomitos sp. | reverse complement strand
GCTCAATCGCTTGAAGCAGTGTAGACGCATTGCCACGCGTTATGAGAAACGGGCAAAGAACTATCTTGCTATGCTCACCATTGCTAGTATCCTCCTTTGGCTCTGATGAGTTAGTTCTAGGTTTTAAAACACGCCCTAGTAGGGGAAGGGAAAGTTGGCAAAAGTAGCTTGTTAGGAGCCTTGCGGGGTGATCCGTGGATTGAAAATCGTGAAACCACCCACGGGGTAGAAATTAAACCCTTGCAATTAACCGATTCAGAAAGCGGTAAGGAAATTACCTTTAATGCCTGGGACTTTGGCGGCCAAGATATTTACTGCTACACTCACCAACTATTCTTCACCGCCCCCGCCATCTACCTAGCGGTATGGGAACCTCGGCAAGGTTCGCAGAAATGCTGGGAGTGGATCAAACTCGTCAAACACCGCGCTTACGACGAAAACCGCCCCGACGAAAAACCCCACATTCTCATCGTGGCAACCCACGGCGGCCCCAAAGAGCGGCGTGACCACATCGACGAACAAGCCCTGCGCGACGAATTCGGCGACCTCATCATCAGCTTCCATCACATCGATAGCAAAACCGAACACGGTCTAGAGGAACTTAAACAAGCCATTGCCCGTACCGCCATCCAAATTCCCCAAGTCGGGCGTTCTGTCCCCAGCAGTTGGAAACGCTTACTCGATGCTATCCGGCAGCGCAGCCACACCGACCCTTGGATAGACTACGAACAATTTCAAATCCTCTGTACTGCACAGAACATTGAACTGACCTTAGCCAAAACCTACGCCACCCTCCTCAACGAACTTGGCCACCTCATTCACTACAGCAGCGACCTTATTCTTAAAGATACCGTCATCCTCAAACCCGAATGGCTCAGCAAAGCTATCAGCTTCGTCCTAGAAGACACAGCGGTTAAAGACCAAAACGGCCTCTTCCGTCATGATTGCCTCAGCGGACTATGGGACGATCCCGCACGAGGCACAGATCGCTATCCTCACACCCTGCATCCCGTCTTCCTAAAGCTGATGGAAAAATTCGACCTTGCCTACCAAGTCGAATTACCCGAAGCCACCAGCCTCATGGCACAACTCGTCCCTGGCAGCAGGCCCAAAACTTTAGCGCAAGATTGGGTTCTAAACCCAGGCGAAACCGAACTCACCCGCATCTGTCGGCTACTGGACAAAGAAACAGGCCGAACCATCGCACTAGAAGGACTCATGTATCGCCTCATCGTGCGCCACCATCGCTACTCCCTGGGGCGCGACGACTATCGCAAAAGCCGACATTGGCAAAATGGCCTCTTGCTCGACGATGTCTTTAACGGACGGGCCTTCATCGAATCCATTGCCGGAGATATTCATATCACCGTGCGCGCCGTCTACCCCAGCGGCTTCCTAGGGTATCTATGCAACGACCTTCAATCCCTCGTTCAATCTTTCTGGAAAGGGGTTGATCCGCGAATCTTTCTCCCCTGCCCTACAGAGAACTGTAAAGGCTTACTGGAACGAGACGAACTGCAAGAATCAAAAGCAGAAGGGATTTCCAAAATCCGCTGTGCCGTCTGCCGCACATTCCATACCATCGACAGCCTCATGGCCAGCCCTGCCACTAAACCCGAGTGGCAAGAAGCAGTCACACAACTCAACCGAGGACAGCAAGAAATCCTTAAAGCCGTGCAAACCCACCAAATCACCTCTGATATGTTGAGCTTGCAACTGCGCACCCTAATGAGTCAAGCCGACGAACAATATAGAGCCTTGTTAGCCACTCTCGTCGATCCTGCCAAAGACGGCCCGCGCCTGTTTAGCATAGAACCCGTCGATCCAACCTTTTGGGACAAACCAAACTGGATGGCACAAAAATTCCGTCTTACTCTCTGGTGCGAACACAGCCGATTACCACTGCCCACATTGAACCAAGACCCAACCAGCGGCATCTACGAAATTGAACTCACCCGCACATGGCTGAAACGGGCCGCGCCACTCCTACGAATCCTTTCAATTACACTCAAACTCGCCTTACCAATTGCCATCCCTAGTACAAAACTCGCCACGGATGATAAAGCCTATAGCGCCATTTCCGAACAACTAGAATTTGGCGTCCGCTCCGCCGACTCATTCTTGCAAGGGAGCGAGAAAATAGGCGACTGGCTCATCGATAACGACACTAGCACACTTGATACCGCAGCCGAACAGACTCGTGCCGCAGTCCGTGCGCAAGGAGCCGTACTGCGAGAATTACACGCTCTCCTCAAAGCACAAGATCCAGGCCATACCTTTGGCGGGCTGGAACGAGTTCAAAACAAGCGCCATGAATTTCTCTGGGTGCATCCCAACTACGTTGGCCAGTATTAGCCATTAAAGATATCGCACTAACACCCAAACGCTACTTGGAAGTTGTCTCTGAGAGATCAATTTTGCTAACATTAACACTCCCCGTCTTGCCTCGGAGTAAAATCCCATGCAATCCTTCCTGTAATGGTAGCGACAAACTTTCCGATTGCTGCGTACTTCCTAACCAACTTGCGGCTGGAACTGCTAAACTTCCTGCCAGTTTGCCATCCACCCATACTTCCACAGCACTGCTTTGCTCCAATCCAGCAGCCTTCAGGCGCAGCAGAAACGTTCCTGCTTGTGCCACCCGTACCGTATAACTAAACCATTGCCCTGGCCGAATTCGCTCCACCCGTCGATCATCCAACCAACTCGGTGGCAAGTTAAACTGACGAGCATCGATGGTGGCAGGGAGTAAGGTTCCATAGCTTACCGTTGCCCTTGTTCGTTTGTTGAGTGCATCAATCGCTTGTAACTTATAGTTCTTCTGCGGATTCGTCGCATCCCAAATATCGCGGACAAAACTCCAAGGCGACTCGCCTGTAATCGTGAAGTACATCAGCAGATCACCCCCGTTGGCACTCCATGTATCGTGAGCATTCACCATTGCTGCAGTAATGCGCGGATCGTCACGGTAGAGACTGCGGTTTGCATCGGTAATTGCACCATTTTCTAAACTAGGGCCACCCTCATAGGCGATGCGCTTTAGGCCAAAGGCAGCAGCATAGTCAGCATCCTGGCGTAACGACTTTACCCATTGTTCTGCATTGCTGAGGTCGGCAAATACCGTGTCTGGCGAGGAGGGATCTTTAGGATTGTAATAAGCACTACCGCCGAGGCCATAAAAATAATACTTCGGGGGACGTGGTCGAGAAACTTGCGGCGAATTGTAGTAACCCTGCATCAAGTGCATGGCTTGCAGCAGTGGCCCATCAGCATGGCCAAGCTGCGTCATCAGCACAGGCCGGATCCGAGTCATCATCGCTGCATCGCCAAACACCTGCCGGAAGATTAGCGATACTTCAGCCCCTCGTTTGGCCACCCTTCGCCATGCCCAGTACCAGTCATTGGTTTCACCATCAAAGTTCAATGGCGATCGCCCAGAGGCCACTTCTGCTTTCGCTAAGGCATAATTGTGCTGAGATTGCCGAAAGGCAGGGGCCGTATTCCACACTTCATTGGAATATTCCAGATATAGCCTCAGAGTCGGTTTAAGCTGTGCCTTAACCAGGGTTGCTAACTGCTGCACATAGGCATCATCGGCTTGAGCGGGAACCGTGAGCCAGCAATCTGTATTGAGTTCATTGCAAAGGGCGATCGCATATTCGTAGGCACCCCCTTTACCCTGCCAACCATACCCAGTTGCGCTTTGGTACATCGAATACCAACTAGGCGTAAGGCGATCACGCCACTGTACCTGAGCATTGCTATTGGTGGCCAAGAAATCCATAAAGCGCAGCACTTTGAAGCGCTTGAGTGCCGTTTTGAAAGGCGTCGTAAACAGCGTATCGGCTGGATAACTTTCGCTACCGCCTTCTACGATGGGTCGCATTAAGCGCACATCCGCAATCCCAGAATTCTCAGGGCTTGTAGCCGTACGTCGCGTTTTAGTAAACGCCAGAAATAACCCACTGTCATTAGAGGTTGGGTAAATCAAATCGGCAGTCGTAAGATTAGTCGCGGGGTCATAGCGCAACGATTGGAGGGCACCCGCACAACACTCAATCCGCACCTCGGCCTGTCCCTGAAAGGAAAGACGATAGGTACCGTTCATTCGCCCAATACCATGCCAAACCGTCAGGCGTGCATCTTCTAACGGCCAGCCATTGCTATCGAGCACGGCCCCTTGGTCAGAGCCAATCTTCTGCCATCCCCGACTTTGCTTCATGGCATCGGCAAACATACGCGTGCCGCTATAATCGCCAGGGAAATCAACATTCATTCCCATTAAATTGGGCTGTGGCGATCGCGGTTGGCTGGGTACAGCGCGAGGGGAGGTGACTGAGGCCGCAGGGGGCGAACTGACCGACGAATCACAAGCGGCAACCATGAATAACAGGCTGCAAGCGAGGGTTTTAGTAACAAGAGAATGCATGGTTAGCCCAACAATGCCAATTTTCACCACTATAGCCCCGTGTTGCCGTGAAAATGGCTTAAGAGAGTAAGGCAGTGGATTACCAGCGTAAAACGAGCGAAATCAGGCTGAGGAAGGTAAGAAAGCCAATTCCATCTAGCAGCGTGGTCAGCAAAGGCCCACTGATCAAGGCAGGGTCTAAGTTCAGTCGTTTTAAGCCCATCGGCAGCAGCGTGCCTAGGGTAGCGGCAATGAGGACATTGATCGCCATCACCGAGCCTGCCACCAAACCAACCCAGCGATCGCCAGCGGTGGCCCAAATCAGCGAGAGAAGGGTGAGGGTTAGGCCCAAGGCTAAGGCCGTTCCCAATCCAGCAATCACTTCCTTGCGCAACACCTGCAATGTATCCTGGGGCGTGATTTCGCCTACACCCAGGCCGCGCACCGTCACCGAAAGGGCTTGAATGGCCACGTTGCCACTGGCATTGGACATAATCGGCATAATTACTGCCAATACCGTCACTTGGCCAATGATGCCTTGAAAGGGGGCGATCGCACTGGCCGCGCCAATATACAGCGCAATGTTGCCCAAGAGCCACGGTAATCGCTTTTGTAGGGTGGTAAGTGGAGCAGACAGGGCTTCTTCGTCCCCGCTAATCCCAGCGAGCCGTTGAATATCTTCCGTGGCTTCTTCTTCCAGAACGTCCACCACGTCGTCAATGGTGACAATGCCCACCAGTCGATCTTCACGATCTACAACGGGTACCGCGAGTAAGTCGTACCGTTTCATGAGCTGCGCCACTTCTTCTTGCGGCGTATCAGTCTGCACCTTCAAGACGCGATCGCTGGCGATATCTTTAACCAGCACCTCTTGCATCGAAAACAGGAGTTGCCGCAGCGAGACAACCTGCTTTAAGCGCCGCGAGTCGTCTGTGACGTAGGCATAGTAAATGGTTTCTTTGTCTTGGTCTTTAAGGCGAATTTTTTGCAATGCTTCGCTAACGGTCAAGCCTTGGCGGATCTGCACATATTCCGTCGTCATCAGACGACCTGCCGTCCCTTCTTCGTAGCCCAGGATGGTAGCGGTAGCCTGTCGCTCGGTCAGGCTTAATTCTCGCAATAACCGTTTTACGACCCGCGCAGGCAACTCATCGAATAACACAGCACGATCATCTGGGCTCATGGATTCAATCACCTGACGCACTTGCACATCATGCAACGACCCAATCAGTTCCTCTTGTACCTCCGGCGGAAGATACTCGAACACTTCAGTGGCTTGATCTTTCTGTAAGAGGCGGAAGGTTAATGCTCGTCGATCTGATGGCAAATCGACAATGTAATCTCCGACATCAATGGCAGGCAGTTCGTTCAGCTCCAATTTGAGCTGGTTTAAGTCTGTGATGTCTTGCAGCGCCTGAGTCGAATCTATGTTAAGCATTGCACATCCCAGCGAACGAACTAAGGTGACCTTGCGAGCGCTCACTCTTCATCGCAATGCTGCACCAGCAGCGAATCGCCACAACGTAAGACAGCGATCGCGCTACCACTAGCGACGCGATCCTGCGAGTCGTCGGGCTAAACTTAACCGAACGTTAATTCGCGATGAAGATTGGGGCCTAACTGCCTAGGATAACCCAGCAGCTACCTTCTCTTATAATCTCTACCTTTTATTATGCCCAAGAGTCGAAAGGAAGGTCTGGCGCACGAACGAGACAGGACACGGTAATTGCAAGACTATTTCGCGTTTGGCCTAAAATTGGGCGAGGGTTGCCAATAGCATCACCACATGATCGAAGCCGTCGGTGCCAATGATGGCTAATAGTTGAGGTCGAGATTGGCTCACCAGCGCTTGAAAGGTTTCTAAGCCCACTTTCCCTTGCAAGACGCGTAATAAGCCAGCAGGTTGACTTTTCTCTGGTGCGCCAATTTGCTCTAACCCATACAGTCCTAATAATGCAGCGCCAGTCGCTTGCAGGTGCTCTCCCAGTTGGTAGTAACTTTCTGCTAAATAACTCCAGGCCAATCCTTGGAGATAGAGATCTCCCGAACGCTGTGCGGCCTGCAAGGCTTGTTGTAGGTAGGGAATAGCCTCTGGATGACGTTCTAACAGTCCGTAGGCAATCCCCAAACTGTTGCAACATAAGGCCTGACTTTGGCGATCGCCCAGTTGCTCTGCCAAACGCAGTCCTGACTGGAGATAACCAATGGCTGCTTCGGAAGCTTCGGGGACTAGGCGCTCTATTTGCTGGGCAGTCAGAATTTGGCCATACCCGACATTCGTGAGCGCATTGGCTTCTCCTAAAAGATCACCATGCTGACGTGCCAAAATTAACGCCCGTTGGCTGTAACTGATGGCCGTTGCATAGTCTTTATTGGCCAGATAGGTACGCGCCAAGTGATTGAGATTGGCAATCTCACAAACCGTATCTCCCGCATCATGGGCAATTTCTAGGGCTTGCTGATGGAAGTCTATAGCAGAAGCAATCTGCCCCGCAGCACAATAGGAGTAGCCCAGCAATGTGAGCATCCGCGCCTTCTCTTGGGTTTGGGCGGATTGTTGCAACGAACTGTCTAAGTAATCCAGCGCATCCTGTAAATAACGCCCAGAAAGTAGGGCAAATACACCGCCATAGAGCGGGAAATAAGGCCGCTGCGAGAAGGCTCGCAATTGTTGCAACGTCACCTGAAACCATCCCTGTGCCAAAGGCTCTCGGGTGGTGACGCTCAAGAGTGCCGACTGCCGCAGACCTGCGGATATTTGACTGCTCAGCACGGCAAAGGAAAGAAAGGTGGCGATCGCCTGTTGTGTTCCCCATTTGGAATCATAGGGTTGCTTCTCGAACCAGACGACTAAACCACGCTGCAACAACTGAAGCGCTAGGGCCAAATCAACCCAATCTTGAACGGAATGGTCAGCAGAACGAATACTATCGGCGATGGGTTGCTGAAGTGCCAACCCTTGAAACAAGAATTGAATCAGCGGACTACTAACCTGTCGCGCCCATCCTTGCCAAGGGCCCTGCTGGCCAGGGTCGCCCGCAAACCCCAGCGGATCACGGCTTTGATCGTACATCCAACTGATGAGGTGTGGTTCCAGGGCTTTCCAAGAGTTTAAGCCCGCGCGAATGCCAGCAACGATGCCTTGGAGTTCTTCGGTATCAGATCCCATCAACGCGAGGGTTTGCTGTAGTGTTGCCGCCAGTTGTTTGAGTTGGTCTAAGGTCAACGGCTGCGTTCGATTCGGATCTGAGACTTGCACCCATGCCACAAACCGATGGCCAGGTTCTGCTTGGAGGATGGTTTGGGCAGCGGCGGCGATCGCAGAATTTGCCCCTTGATCAGCTTGATAGCGTTCCCATTCACCTTGGATGGTTTTGAGAGCACGGAGCGTTCGGGTTGCCTTCGCTTGCTTCAGTTCATCGCCGCTGGCCGCGAGGGTTTCCGCTTGGCTGATGCGCTCTTGAAGACAGGCTTGAAACACCTCTCCGGTTTCCGGTTCTAGCTCCTGGGCAATTTGGCGGTAGATTTGTTCCTTCGAGGCCAGTTGCCCCTTGAGGATTTTTTCTACCAGTTGGTCGAGGACGGCAAGGTAGCGATCGCGCAAAATCACGTTCTCCTGCAATGAGGTTCAACAAGGGCAGAGGGGATATGCCAGACAGAACAGGCTTCGTTTTTCTGCGGCAAAACAAGCAAACGATACCTAACCTAAAATTTGTTGCAAGGCTTCTTTAACAAAGGGATAGCGAAACTGAAACCCACTGGCTTGGGTCTGTTGCGGCTGAACGTTTTGACCTTCCAACACCACTTGAGCGGCTTCACCAAGCAGCAAATTGAGGGCAAAGTCGGGTACAGGCAACCAGGAGGGACGTTGAATCACTTGCCCCAAAATGTCGCAAAGTTCGCTCATCCGCACGGGGTGCGGTGCGGTGGCATTGTATACCCCTGCCATGGTGGGGTCGGTCAGGGCTTTGAGGATGAGGTTCACAAGGTCGTCGCGGTGAATCCAAGACACCCACTGTTGACCACTACCCAAGGGGCCACCTGTAAACAGCTTGAAGGGTAAGGACATTTTGGCTAGAACACCACCATCTGGGCCTAACACAATACCCGTGCGCAAAATGGCGAGGCGTGTACCAGAGGCTCTGACTTTTTCGGCTTCGGATTCCCAGGCTTGGCAAACTTGGGCTAAAAAGTCGGTACCAGGCTTGCTATTTTCGGTAAAGCTGGCGGTTTCGCTGGTGCCATAGTACCCAATGGCCGATGAATTCACTAAAACGGAGGGTCTGGGGGTAGCCTGGGCGATCGCCTCCACAATTTTGGCAGTTCCCGTGGCACGGCTATTCATGATTTCAGCTTTCACCGCATCGGTCCAACGGTTGGCGATGGGTTCACCCGCAAGGTTTACCACTCCATCACATCCGGCGATCGCCTGTTGCCAGGGGCCAGACTGCTGGGGTTGATAGG
>DATNQK010000245.1:0-1538 GCA_036704065.1 Stenomitos sp. | reverse complement strand
AGAGCACTCAATCTGATGCAATCTGCCTATGTTTTAGAAGACCTGGGGCACAAAGGAACCATGTAACCCATAGGGGATATGGTGCTTGAGCTTGAGGCGGGCAATCGGGCCTGTTTCAATGGCTTGGGCATCAAATAGAGCGATATCAGTCCGGTGTCCTTGCGCCTCATAAATCGGCATTGCAATCCAGCCGTCGTCCTCTGCCGCAGCATCCGGCTTGGGGATAAAGATCGGTTCGCTCACAAAGCCGTAGGGCGCTGCACTCCAAACCGTTTGGGTGCCGCTGTGTAAGTCCAGCTTCAGCAACCCTTGCAACGGCGCATTGCCAGCGGCTGCATGGGAGGTTCCCATAAAGGCAAAACGATAAGGACGGCCCATCTGCTGCGGGTTCAAGGTGGGGAACTCACAACAGCGCTCAACCAAGACCTCACGCGTGACCTTCGTCTGATTTAAGTCAATGTGGAACCGCCAAAGCTGTCCCTCCGGTAAGGCGTCGAAATCAACCTCCGCATAGTCGGCATTGGGGTCGAGGGCTGGAAACTGAGCGTAGCTAATAGAGTCAACGACAATGGTTTCGCCCACTTCATAGGCATTGGCATGGTGAAACACAAAACAGGAATCCGTCTCCACCACCCGCGCCTTGCCTTGTCCCTTGCGCGGCACAATCCATATCCGAGTGGGATCTTGGGCTTTAAATTCGATACACTGGCCTGCCCCTAACCACCCCAACATGAAGGGAAAGGGGTTAAACGCCACCGGATTTTGGAAAAAGAGATAGTAGTTTTCGGTAATCGCAAAATCGTGAATGAAGGAAAACCCAGGCATCTCAAAGGTTTTGCGCTGCAACAACTGATTTTGAGGATTCAGTTCGTAGAGCGTCACTTGGCTGGAGAGGCCCACTTTCAGGGAAAAATTCACCAAGCGAGGTTCTGCGCCTAAACCACCTGGGTCGATGCGAGGATGGGCAGACCAAGTCTCATTGGACTGCAAAACATTGCCCACTGTACTGAGGCCCACTGTTTCTAGGGTGGCTGGGTTCAGTTCATGGGGCAGACCTGCTTCCCAAAGGGCCAACAGGCGATCGCCCCAATAGATTACATTCGTATTGGCAATATTTTTGAAGTTAAAGTCAAAGGCGTTGGCCAGCCAACCCCCTGGCTTTTGCGTCCCAAACACACCCCGATACAGCACTTTGCCAGCTGCCGATTCAGCCACAAAGCCTTCAGTGCGCACATAGCGATTGCGGAAAAAGGCTTGCCCGTCTTCAAAGGTGATGGCACACACCATCCCATCCCCATCGAACGGATGATGGAAGCGTTGGCCATTCAAGTCGAGGCGGCCTGGGCCATTGCGAAACAATGTGCCCCGTAAGTTAGCAGGAATTTCGCCCTCCACTTGGTCGATGGCATAGCTGTATTCCGTGTTCAAAGATTCATAGCCACGCTGCCAATCGCTCAGACGATATGCAGAAAAAGAACGCAGTTCAGCAGAAGTCATAGCGAATCGTGAGGTAAGGAGTGTAGGGATCTAACAAAAAT
>DATNQK010000244.1:0-14193 GCA_036704065.1 Stenomitos sp. | reverse complement strand
GTTCAGCATTACCTCAACCCAAGCCGCATTGCCTGCAGGCCCAGTGTTGACTCAATTTTTTACCATGACCTATAGTTTCAACAACCCACTACATCATGGTTGCTGGGCTGCGCTGAGAACACTGCTGTTGACGACTTCATAACGAAGTTCAGCCATGCCAGTGCCGATTTGGCGAACTGACATCAAACGCAAAGTGGGACTCAGCACTCGGCGCGGGAACAGTGGTTTTCCACTCCCTAGGGTGGCTGACCCAATCTGGACAATGAGCTCATCCAAAAGCTGAGCATCATAGAACTGCCCTGCCAAATCACCACCCCCCACAATCCAGATGTTCTTGTCCTTCGCAGCCTCCTGCATTTCCTTGTGAACTTGGCGCACGTCCCCTTGGACAAATCGGATGTCTGCACCCTGAATGACTGGAAGCTTGCGACTAGTAAATACCCACACAGGCTGATTGTAAGGCCATAATGATCCCGTCTCAGCTGCAACCTTATCGGCGTTGCGAATTATCCACTCGTAGGTGTGCGATCCCATCACCAATGCCCCTACATCAGCAATGAACGCTGGATAGCTGGAATCATCCAGGTCGCCAAGCGAAAATAGCCAGTCCAATGAATCATCTTCGGTCGCAATAAACCCATCAAGGCTGGTGGCGGTGTAATACTGGGTCTTCATGGCTGCTTGCGTTTTCAATGTTTGAATGCGATCGCATTGCTCTTATTCTACGGATCTCTTCTGGTCTTATCCCTTGTACAAGATAGAGATAGAATGTTTCAACAATGCCATCAATCCAAATGCTCCTAAAGCAACATGGAATAGGCAGGGCACCATTTCCTAACACTCCGGTTTGACATTAGCAGACCTTTTAATACCTATACCCAGCAGCGCTAATGTCCTTCGGTATTGTCGATAAACCTTACGCACAATCGCAAGACACCAATAGGGAATGCCCCAGGGCAAACGACTAAAAATAGGAAGATAAATTCCGTAATAGGCTCTTTTCAGATCCTCCCAGACAGAACAGACCTCAATTTTCAAAAAATCCGATACATCAACAATGACGCCGCGCCCCTGCTGCACCATCACATTGCGTCCGTGAACATCGTGTGGGCGCAATCCTTTGGAGCGCGCATAGTTGAGCGCATGGTCAATATCATCAATTGCTTGTTGAGGGATGAATGTTCCCTGATGCACGCAATCGTACAACGTCATACCATACAGTCGCCGCAAGACAAGAAAGCCATTGTCGGCATAAAAACATTGGGAAAAAGAAGGATGACTGCCGAGCAAAGCATACACTTGTACTTCTTCTTCAAAGCCTTCTCGTCCAGGTGCATACACCTTTACGACAACGTGGGGATGCTCCGGATGGCAAAAAACAGCAGCATAGTTACCTGTCCCCAGCAACTGCCAGGGTAAAGGCGTGAAATGAACTTTAACAGGATCCCAAGGGTCTACACTAGCCAGCTGCACCTGAGGCAATAAAACAGAATAGATTGCATGCAGTAGGGATTGAAGAGGGATTGGGGCAGATGAGCAACTTTCATGCACAGGGTTTGCCATGAACCTGAATCTTGAAGAGGGCTTGACTGTATCGAATAGGGGCAAAGCAGATGATTAAGTATTTTGACAAGGACTGATAGCTTTGGTCAAAGCCCTGCCCTAAAACAGCAGGGATTGCGAGTGTAGCATCTATGTAGTATATTGATAATACGCGGTGTAACCTGGGTTGTACTGCGTAGAGGGAGTTTCGCCTTAGGCGATGTATCCCGCCCCAGAAGTTTGAACTGAATCGGTGCGGGACTTTAGTGCGATTTCCGAAACCAGCTTCTGTAACTGTCCTAGTTAGTCGTGCTGCCATTTCCCATCGAATTCAGTTCCCTTCTGTTCCCTCTGCACTGTTCAATCCATGTTACATTCTGCAGCGAGTCGGCTTGCCCAGCTTGCCCGTGAAGATCTGGTGATGTTTATCAATGCGTGTTTGGCTTGTACCGGACAACACGAGTTTTATGATGATGCCTACGGGCAGCGAGTTTCTATCGATTTTCTCCATGACTACATTCTGGGGAACTACCGATTGCTCTATGCAAGATCCTTGGCCGCAGGTATTAATCAGTTCAATCAAGCGCAGATTATTCTTAAACTCTTGGCAACTGGACGACACACGCTGCCAGCACATCGTCAAGAGGAGGGCGCACTGATTGCAGCAACGTTGCGCAAGTTTCCACCCCAACGGGCTTGGAAAGTTTTAGCCCAATTGCGCCAGCAGGGGATCAATAATCGTCGCAGTCGGGCGATCGCCCGTGATTACTTCGCTCAACGTCAAGATCTCAGCTTTGATGCAGTGAAGTATCGCCGCAAGGTAAAGACCATTGCAAAACACGCCCATCTCAACTTAACAGGGGAAGTGGGGCCATTTTTATTTCACAACTGGAAGCAACGCACCTATGAAACCAAGCTGTTTGAAGCCTTTCGCCAAGCACATTACAGTGCAGACGCAGTGTACGCCCTCCCATTTACGATTGCGGAAGGGTTAGCGCAAAAACATCAAATTCCTCGGGGGGTGTTTCTAGAAAACATCCAATCCCGAATGACTAGTGGCGAGAAACTGCGACTGCAAGGCTCCGCTGAGCGATCGCAGATCAGCATCGACTTGGAATTAGGGCACATGCCTTTAACTAAGCTGGCCCTCTACATTCTGTCGTTGCCGTTGCAAAGCCGCAAAGCTCGTCGAGCTGAACTAGAACAAGCATTGCAAAAGTCTGCACGTCAGGTGTTATACAAAGCACCCTTAAAACTAGACCGTGTGGCAGCAGTGTTGGACTGTAGTTACTCTGCTTCTGGTTCTTACGAAAAGCACATGCGTCCCCTGGGGGTGGCATTAGGAGCCCATGCCTTACTGCAAGTTGCAGCCCAAGACTACCGAGCGTTCTGGACAATTCCGGTAGAAGACCCTTTACTTGTGCAAGCCCGAGGGCAAACGGATTTGGCAACACCGCTTTTAGATGCCTTGGATTGGGGCGCAAATTTGATTGTGATTGTTTCGGATGGGTGCGAAAATGATCCACCCCAGGGGGCGGCTCAGGTGTTACAACTTTGTCGTGAAACACTGGATCCACAGCGGCGGGTTTCAATCATTCACTGTAATCCTGTCTTTAACTCAGAAGACTTTTCCTTGCGGCCATTGTGTCCGCTTATCCCCACAGTCGGGTTAAGAGAGGCCGAGGATTTGCCTACGATGCTGGGGTTTGCGCGTTTTGCGGAAGGGAATGCCCCTTTAGCCGAACTAGAAGACTACCTTGCGGCACGGGTACAGCAATTTTTAGGGAGCGTTTAACAATGGCTCAAAAGCGCCATTTACTGACAGATATTGCACTCAAGGGATTGGCGATCGCCCCATCCCAGGTCTATGGCGCAATTCGGATTGTACCGTTGTTACGCTCTCAGGTACGTGGCGATCTGCGATTGTTTAAGCGTAGCTATCAGCAAGATTTAACGATGGTGGACGTCGGGGATGCAAATTACCTGGCCTATGTCCCCCACGGGCTAGTGATGTCTTGGAGTAACAATGGCGAACCAGTGGCCGCCTATGGAGGGCAATTTCAGAAACGGGATGGCAAAACCCTGCCTGGAAATTGTGGCTCTGTCAAACTTCTACATCGCATGGTAAAGCGCGAGCAGAAAAACGAGTTGCGGTTTTTACCCCTGCATTTGGCAATGGAAGGATTTCTTTCGCTCTTTTTCAAAGGGCCAAGTATTGCCTGGCAAGACTATTCTCGGTACGCAAAATCTCATGGGTTGGGCAGTCGTTGGGAGTGGTCTGTGAGTGGACGGGCGATCGCAGGTTTAGAAGATGCAATTCGCATTTTTGAGATCCATGAGGGGCAAGTGGGTGTACTGCTATTTGTGGCAGAGACACTTGCTTCAGCTTTTGTCGTACCCACGCCAGAAGACTATCGGGCATTACATCGCAGTTTGCTAGAAGATTTTTATGGTGAATTAATCTACCAATATGCGTGTATTTATGATGGCCCGTTAAGCATGACTTGCTCGATCAACCCCCATTCAGTTAAAACCCTTGCAGATCTGCGTCAAGGGGTCATGCAAATGAGAGCCGATTGGGCAGAGTTTCAGGGCTTTATGTCAGAAAGCTTGCTAGGTCGTAGGCTCAACTCCCAGATGGTTTATGCAACCCATTCATTTTATTTGCAGCGGTTTATCACTGATCTCGATCCACACGCTCAAAATTATATTGGGGAGGCCATTGTCCGCGAGAACGGGGAGTTGGAATATCTCAAAACCTATTGCCTTTCGGCTTCTCAAACCAAACGCGTTTACTTACTCAGCCAACTTTCGGCTCATAACTGGAATCTAGCGGCAACGGCCACTGCTTTGCACAATACAAAGGAAGAATTGGTCAAGCGACTCGAAAAAGTAGGGTTTGGTTATTTGCTCAACCCACAAGTCAGAGAACAAGCTCTCAAACGATGAGGATTTGCGGCATCAGATACAGATCACCTTCTGCCTAGCATCTACACCAAGCGGAACTCTGGTTCTCGATTTGTCCCTGAATCACAAGTACGATAGGTGAGGTGTAAGGACAGTTTTGATGCTGTGAAGGAGAACAGTGTGGTGTATCACCTGCGTAAACGCTTCCAATCCTTTCGGCGCAAAGGAGCCCCCCTGGAGCGATCGCAGCAGCTTCAGAACGACTTACTCATGGAATCCACGCTAGATTCATCCTATCTCGTGCTAGTGGTTGGGTCTTGTGTCATCGCCACCTTCGGCCTGTTGGGCAACAGTGCGGCTGTGATTATTGGTGCGATGATCATTGCCCCGTTAATGCTGCCCATTCGTGGACTTGCCTTTGGTGCCTTGCAGGGCAATGTAACCCTTTTCCGCAGGGGCATAATTGCGATTAGCATAGGCACGCTAATAGCGGTTGTGATTGCCTTTTGCTTAGGGAAAATGGTTGGGCTCCCCAGCTATGGCAGCGAAGTGCTGGCCCGTTCAGAACCCACGCTGCTGGATTTAGGCATTGCGATTATGGCAGGTGGTATTAGCGGTTATGCCAAAGTGCAGCCTAAACTAGCGGGGAGCCTAGCTGGAACAGCGATTGCCGTAGCACTCATGCCACCTATCTGCGTGATTGGTTTAGGGCTATCGCAGGCAGACTGGTCACTCAGTTGGGGCGCAACGCTGCTCTACCTAACGAATTTATTGGGTATTACGCTTGCCTGCATGCTGACCTTCTGGGCTGCTGGTTATGCCTCTCCAGAACGTGCGCGTAGGGCGTTACTTTGGGCATTGGCATTAACCTCTGTTCTGGTTGTTCCACTCGGCATTGGTTTTGTGCGCCTAGTACAACAGGCACAACTCGAAGCTAGCTTGAAACAGGCGTTGCTGAATCGCACCGTAACCTTTCAACGCCTGGGACTGTTACAGGTTCAGACGAATTGGCTGATGAACCCACCAGAAGTGTATTTGAATGTGCGTGCCCAAGACCCCATTACACCGAAACAAGTCTCACTATTGCAAACCTTTATCGAGCGCGAGATGAAACAGCCGTTTAAACTTGTTTTTATTGTCGGCCAGGTACAAGAAATCCGGGCAGACGGTACTGCAATGAATGATACAAACATAAAGAGCACGCCAAACCAATGAGCCAAGCGCGACGCCTAAACTAAGTTGCAACAGGGAAAAACTTAGGTCATCAAAGCTGAGATACTGTTCAGCGAGGCATTGGTCACTTACTCTGACGAGATGATACATAGCCAATAAAATCCGTTTGGCTTGGCTAAGGATCTGGCTTAATGCCTTACCTACACAGATTCTTAATAATCCTATGGAGCTAAGTGCAAGCTAGCCTCAGGTCAGGGATAGAATGCGAAACCATGAAACTGCTAATCGTCGAATCGCCTGGAAAAATTAAGAAAATCCAATCGCTATTGGGGGGCGACTGGGTTGTCAAGGCGAGTGTGGGCCATATCCGCGAGTTAGCCAATGATGGGGATGGCAACTTAGGATTTGAGCTAAATGGTGGGGTGAAATGCCATTATGTACCCCGTAGTGACCAAGCCAAAAGCGTTATTGCCCAGCTCAGGCAACAAGTGAAACAAGCCTCTGAAGTCTTATTAGCGACAGACCCCGA
This sequence comes from Stenomitos sp., assembly GCA_036704065.1. Classification (GTDB taxonomy): domain Bacteria; phylum Cyanobacteriota; class Cyanobacteriia; order Thermosynechococcales; family Thermosynechococcaceae; genus JAAURS01. The sequence continues at coordinate 8,042 of DATNQK010000244.1, read as the reverse complement.
CCGAGAGGGTGAGACGATCGCATGGCACTTGGCAGACGAACTGCGGATGAAGAATCCCAAGCGAGTCACCTATACAGAAATTACAGAACAAGCCGTCAAAGCTGCGATCGCCCGTCCCCGCCCACTGGACATGAATCTCATCGGTGCAGGAAGATGCCGAGATTGCTTGGATAAACTGGTGGGCTATCGCGGCTCTCCCCTCGTGTGGAAACTAGACATTGGCGCAAAGTCCGTGGGTCGGGTACAGTCCGCCACATTGCACCTTGTCTGCCAACGAGAACGAGAAATCCAAGCCTTTGTGCCCCAGGACTACTGGAGTGTCTTCGTTGATTATGCCGAGGGCTTCCGTGCCTTCTACAACGGTTCAGGGACAGCTAACGAAGAAGCAGAGGGCATCGACGATTCGAGTACAGAATCTCAGAGGACAGAATCGACGCGGGTGCTGAGTCGTGAGGAAGCGGATCGGTTGGTGGCGATCGCCCGTGCCCACACCCACCAAGTGCAAAGTATTGAAGGTAAGGTGACATCGAAGAAACCGCCAGCCCCATTTACCACCTCGTCATTGCAACAGGCAGCAGGTTCTCGATTGAAGTTTAGTCCAGAGCATACAATGCAGGTTGCTCAGAAGCTATACGAAGCAGGGCATATCACCTACATGCGGACGGACTCGGTGCAGCTTAGCCCAGAGTTTTGTCAATCCGCGCGAGAGTGGCTACAAGCCCATGATAAAGACAACGTGCCCAAGCAAGTGGCAAAGCAACGCAGTGCTAAGGATGCGCAGGAAGCCCATGAAGCCATTCGACCAACCCATGTGCATAAATCCTCTGCTCAACTGAAGCAGGAGTTATCTGAGGATGAATTTAAGCTGTATGTGCTGATCTGGATGCGGGTGATCGCCTCTCAATGCAAACCCGCGCAGATCCGCAAGACGCGGATTGTGACGCAATCTGGGGATGTGCAATGGCAAGCCAAAGGCCAGGTTTTAGAATTCCCAGGCTATGCCAAATACTGGAAAGACATTAGCGGCGATACAGAATTGCCAAACCTGCACCAGGGACAGGGGTTGACCTTGGCAGATGCAGGGCATGAGCAAAAACAAACCCAACCACCGCCACGGTATACCGAACCAAAGCTCGTGCAGTTAATGGAGCGCAGAGGCATCGGGCGACCATCCACCTATGCTCCCACGATTGCCACCTTGAAACAGCGCAACTATGTGGAGTTGTTCAAAGGCAAGCTGTTGCAGCCTACTGAAATGGGAATGCAGGTAGACGAGTTCATGGGCAAAGCCTTGCCCGACTTACTGGAGGCGGATTTCACGGCACAGATGGAATCGTCTCTAGATGCGATCGCTGAGGGGAAAGCAGACTGGCAGCAGTACCTCATCGGGTGGAACGAGGACTATTTCGAGCCAGCATTAGCCAAGGCCAAACAAATTGTGCCGCAGACAAGTGGTGGTGGACATCAGCCCGGTCGTCAGCTAGAGAAATCTCGGACAAAGTGCCCCAGTTGTACCAAGCCGCTGAGCAAAGTGCCGACCAAAAAAGTCAAGAAAGGCTATTTCCTCAAGTGCGAGAACGGCTGTAAGGGAGGCGACGATAAAGACCTGGTGCTGTTTTGGTCAGACCGAGTGAAGCAATGGCAACTACCGAGTGCTAAGCCGGAGGGCAGCAGTAGTGCAGTTCCACCCTCCCCCACGAAAGCGACTGAGTATCCCTGTCCAGTTTGCGATCAACTACTAGCTGAGGTGGGGTATGTCAAAGAGGGACAGTCTAAGACGATGCTGAAATGTTCCAGTCCTAAAGCGGGGAGCGATCGCAAACACAAAGAAGTTGTATATTTCCGTGGAAAAGAAGGCCAATGGTGGAGCCCGAAATTTGGTGAACTAGAGACGAAGAGTTAAAGATTTTAGAACTTAAGGGATTGTGGTCTTATCTACTCTTCAAGATTATGAAGCATTATTTTGCACTTTTTCATTTGCAGTGTGAGTTGCGCAGCTTTTACAACTTCAGAAACTTCAGCAACTCAGCTGCAACTTGTTCAGGAATCTCAGCAGGCAACCAGTGCCCCGATTCTTGAAACCGCGTCACTCTCTTTGAGCCAAATTTGTCAGCGACCCATTCTGGAATAAACGAATCTTGATTCCCCCACAAAACCAGTGTGGGAATCTTCGCCGTTGCAGCTAACATTTGTGGCTCCCATCTTTTGAACTCCTCTGGGTCAGGAGCTCTATATAACCGCAGAATCTGCCATCTCGATTGAGACAGGACTAAATAGGCATGACGAATCTGTTCCTTACTCAGGTTCTTATTTCCAGATCGCATCATCCAAGAAAAGACGGGCCAATTGATGAGGAACATACTCAATTCACCGACCAAGGGAGTTCGCCAAACTCTAGCCCCAAAATGCCACTTATATTCCGCGACAAAAAATGGGTGATTGATTACCACAATACTGCGAACCTTCTGAGGATTCCTAGCTGCCCACGACATCGCAAATGCACCGCCAAAGTCATGAGCAACGACATTGAGTGGTGTAGTGATGTTGAGAGATTCAACAAGCGCATTTACAAAATCACCAAGATTTTCAAAAGAATAGTCAAAATCTTGGGGTGCCTTTGTACGTCCGAAACCTGGCAGGTCAATAGCGATGCAGCGGTAACTTTCGTGGAGCTGAAAGATGATATCGTTCCAGAGGTCAGCACTATCGGGATTTCCATGCAAAAAAAGGATAGGTTCGCCGCACCCACTTTCCCTTACAAAAACATCAACGCCTTGAACTATCAGTGACATACAAAAGTTCCCCTGACTGCTTGACAAGGTCATTAGATAGAAGCTGCTCTTAACACTTGCCCCAAGGAACTAGACAAAGATAGTTCCTCTCACAAGCCTTCAAACTGTGGTTAAGACTACACACTAGTTCTAGTGTGACTAAAATTGGCACAGTCAGTGCGTTACTGAATGATTTCTTGTAGAGAGATTAGGTCAATGTCTGGATGAGCCCGATGGCTTCGCTATCGGGCAATTTTGTAAATTTTACCCTTGCTTCTGTTGAATCTCTCATTCTCTCCTCATTTTGCTTCAATTGTCATTATCTTGTCACATTTGGGGATGAAAGTTGGAAGTAAGTCCTAAATGTGGAAGCGCTCTTATGGATTGGCAATCGACCTTACATTGGGTGTATGTAGCAGGCATGGCGATTGGAGCTTTGCATTTTTGGTCACTCAGCCGCACCCCGAAAGGAGTTCCTCAGCATGAGTATTTGGTAGCCATTTTTATTCCAATTTGGTCTGGTCTAGCATACATGGCAATGGCGTTAGATCAGGGCAAAACCGAGGCGGCTGGACAGATTGCCCATTATGCTCGTTACGTCGATTGGATTGTAACCACACCATTACTACTGCTTTCACTGTCTTGGACAGCAATGCAGTTCATCAAGAAGGATTGGACACTGATAGGCTTCTTGATGAGTACACAAGTAATTGTGATTGCAACAGGTTTAATTGCCGATCTTTCGGAACGGAATTGGGTGCGATACCTTTGGTACATTTGCGGTGTGGTCGCTTTCCTGATTGTTTTATGGGGTATCTGGGTACCACTGCGAGCAAAAACAAGAAGTCAAGGCAGCGAATTGGCAGAACTCTACAATAAGTTATTGACTTACTTGACGGTATTCTGGATTGGTTATCCAGTTGTCTGGATTATTGGTCCATCTGGTTTTGGATGGGTGAATCAAAATATTGACACATTGTTGTTTTGTGTGTTGCCGTTCTTCTCCAAAGTAGGCTTTAGTTTCCTTGACTTGCATGGTTTAAGGGGATTACAAAATCGTTCGAGTGAAACAAGGTTTGATCGTGCGGCTGATCAAGTTTTGCATTTTCTAGGTGGTATTACTGCTTTATGGACACCACAAGCTAAGCATCGAAGAACTCGTCGTCCACAAGAAGAAATGTAATTCACAGCATTTAATATGATAGCCAATTTGAAACAGAATATTATCTATTTTCTTCCATAGGGAAAATTTACGATTTTCCACAATACAGAGCCTATTACAATTTCAACCTAAAGCTCCGAGCCAATCAACAGAAAGCCTTTAGATTAGCTATTTTCAAAAATTTATCTTCTCTAAAGTTATTTTTTTCAGATTTAAATGAAAACTTTTCATTCTAGCAAATACCTACAAACAAAGATCAAATCAACTAATTAATTCATACAACATTACTTCCATGCATTTAGCATTTCAAATCGAAAGATTCTGTTCACTAAATTCGGCTTTAAAAATCAAAAGCATAATCAATAATTAAGTTTAACATTTAAATCAAATTTGGTATCAATTCCGAATAAATATCTGTTACAAGTTTAAGGATGAGTTTCATAGAACAAGCTATGAATTTCAGAAAAATCGTTATCGCAATCAATGAATCACCATTAGCACCTTTTGTATTTGCCCAATCGTTGGCTCTGGCAGAGAAGAAAAATGCTATTTGCAAGATTTTTCATTGCATTGATTCATCAAGCTTAAGTTATTATGCTCCCATCAGATCTCTAACATCAGCAGAAGAAAGAATTCAAAAGCTATTGAAAATTTACCAACAGAAAGCAAAAACATCGAATGTATCCGCGGAATTCGGTTATGAGATAGGTGAACCAGGAAGAGCGATTTGTAACTTCGCGCAACGCTGGAAAGCAGACTTGGTCATTGTGGGTCGTCGAGGCAATAGTGGATTGGACGAGATGCTAGTAGGAAGCGTCAGTAATTATGTTGTTCACCATGCTCCTTGCTCAGTCTTAGTGATTCAAGGCAAAGCGGTTGAAGAGAAATTAGCGGCAGACAACTCGGCTAACGCCTTACTATTCAATGATCGTTATTGGATTGAGGAAGACTAATTAAAACATCTGTATGAAGACCGATTTATTTTACAACGGCAGGCATAACAATGTTTTTGTTGCGCATTCCTAGTCAAGCGATACTCCAAACACAATCACCTTCATTAATACTGATCTGGGCTGTATAGAAACTGTGAGTAAAGCCTTAAAGTAACCTTCCAATTTACAGACTCGCAGTTCTGAAACACACCTCTTTTGAACACTACAGCTTAACGGAACCCTCCCATGACTATCCAGATTGATTTCCTGCTTAAGTTTCATTTTTTGATGAACAGTAGGAGAGTCTAAATCAGTGGAAATGAATAATTTCTGGTGTCATTTGGCAGTCGGGTTGCCATCGTGGCGAGATATCCTAGGTTCGCTGCTGCCCTCAGGACCGATTACTGATCCCGTGACGATTTTTCTCATCATCATGACGATCATGTTGGTGGCACCCCTGCTGTTTGAACGGCTACGGCTACCTGGAATTGTGGGATTAATCCTAGCGGGGGTGATTGTTGGGCCCCACGGTTTTGGTCTTCTTGATCGAGATAATACAATCGTGCTCTTAGGTACCGTTGGCCTGTTATTTCTGATGTTTATGGCAGGGTTGGAGACTAGCCTAGATGACCTGAAATATAACGCTAGGAAAGCGCTGATTTTTGGTTTGGCAACCTTTGCGGTGCCAATGCTACTGGGTGTAGCAGCTATGTTGTTGTTGGGCTACTCACTTCTCGCAGCTGTTTTGGTCGCCTCGTGCTTTGCCTCACATACTCTGCTAGCGCTGCCAATTGCCAGTAAATTGGGGATTATGCGATCGCAATCGGTAACCGTCACGCTGGGGGGTACGTTAATTACCAATGTGTTAGCCCTTTTGGTGCTGGCAGTGGTCGTCAAAGCTCACCAAGGGAATCTTACTTGGACTTTCTGGCTGCTCCTAATTCCATCTCTGAGTATCTACACATTTGCCACCCTTTGGGGAGTTCCTAGACTGGGACGCTGGTTTTTCCGTCGCTTTGGGCATGATGAAGGGGCCGAATTTACATTTGTGGTCGCCACTCTATTTGTGGTGTCTTATTTTGCCAAACTGATTGAAATTGAACCGATCATTGGTGCGTTTTTAGCAGGCATTGCAATTACTCAGCTCATTCCTCAACTTAGTCCGTTGATGAATCGGATTCAGTTTATTGGTAATACCTTGTTTGTACCATTTTTCTTGATTTCGGTGGGGATGCTGGTTAATCCACTGATTCTGTTTCAGGAACCGCGATCGCTGGTGGTTTCTGTAGTCATGGTGGGAGTAGCGATCGCAGCAAAGTTCTTGCCTGCTTGGGGAGCCAGCAAACTATTTAAGTTTGATTTTTCTAACATGATAGTGATCTTCGGCCTATCCGTTGCCCAAGCTGCCTCAACACTCGCAGCCATTACCGTTGCCTACAATATTAAGCTGGTAGATCAACTCACGGTGAATGGGACGATCGCCATGATTTTAGTCACCTGCATCGCCTCTCCTTGGATTACAGCGCGGTGGGGGAAGGGCATGAAAACGAGCAATACCCCTGAAGCACAATTAGACAGTGCATCTCAAGCTTCGCCTCACTATCGCATTCTAGTTCCTGTCGCGAATCCGAGTACCGAGGATAACTTGCTGCAACTCGCATTGATTTTGGCAAAAAGTACCAATGGTACCTTGCTGCCACTGCATGTGTTAACAGATACGCACATGCCCATCTCAACTGAAGCAAAATTGCAACAAGAACGACTCCTAACAACCGCTGAGATGATTGCCCATGCAGCAGTGACGGATGTGGAAACGATTGGGCGCGTGGATGATTCAATCGACAAAGGAATTTTGCGAACCACGCAAGAGCGCAACGTCAACCTAGTCATCTGTGGTTGGAAAGGCTATTCCAGCTATCAAGATAATTTCTTCGGTAGTGTAATTGATAACGTTGCTACGCGTACGCCCGTCCCGATGCTAATTACTCGCTTCACGCACCCCATTCAGTCCACTCAGCGCGTGTTTCTGGTGATCGACGACATAGGAATCACTTCTAGTAATTTTCAGCAAACTTTGCAGTTGATGCAAACCCTAGCAACAGAGTTAAAGGCGTCACTCCAGGTTTTACACGTTCGCTCCAATTCCCGTGCAGCCTCGACTTCTCAACAAAGTCCAGTCCTAGGTGAAGATATACCAATTCAGCATGTACGCGGAAATTTTGTAAATCAGGTGGCTCAAATTCTAGACATTGATGATCTGCTGGTTCTCACTCACAATGCTTATCCAAAACGTTTGGGTGTACCTACGCTGGGCGCTGAACCAGAAATGATTGCTCGTCAGCATCCTGACCTTTCGATCATGATTGCCCATTTTCCCCATTTGGCCTAAGTTGTAGCATTAATGATTTTAGTCATCCACTAGGTGCTACATACTTCAAACGCCATTTCGATGCATAATACGCTTCACCAGGGTTTAAGTTGTAGATTGTTCTGGGCTACCTTCACTCTAGAATTCGGTAGCTCATAAGTTTACGAACGGTTTCAACAGGGACCGCTAGTTCTTGGGCAATCGCCCTCTCCACTTGGTTCGATTGAACAATGGGTAGTTCGTACACTAGACTCTTTGAGTTCGAAGCTATTGTTCTTACAGAAACGGTTGTTCTACCTTCACGACGATTAATCTCGGCATTCATAGTCGTGATCGTAAGAGACAATTTTGGCCCTGGCTGCCGATCTGCTTGCAGTTTGCTGACGGAGTTATAGGGACGGCTCAACACCTGTACTGCCATATAATTCCCTGCAACCCAAAAAAGAGCTGCAATTAAAGGTAACGGCAACCAAAATTCCCAACCAGCATGATGCATCAGTTGCAGAAAGCGACGGAGAAGCATTTGAAGTCTTTGCGCAGATCACGTATCTACACAATTGTAGTGACTGACTTAATGACAGAGATCTCACTTCGGGTGGACGCTTTTCGTGTGCTGCTTTCTTAAAATCTTGGATGCAGAATCAGATTGAAGCGTATGCGCATTCTGCTCGTGGAAGATGATGACAATCAACGAGAACCCCTTCAGACTGCGCTTTCAGAGGCAGGTCACATTGTGGATGGGGTAGGGGATGGAGCGATCGCCCAGTGGATTATGTCTCAGCGGGAGTATGATTTGCTAATCCTGGATT